>CAMEUD010000010.1 GCA_945937975.1 uncultured Clostridia bacterium | reverse complement strand
GAAATGACAGTTCCAATATGGGACATTTTAAATCTGGTTGTATCGAACTTCACAGTCCAATAACCTGAAGAGAGCATTTTTTTACGTCATAAATTAACCATAAAAAATAAAATTAAAAATTAAAAATTATTAACCATAAACTTTGTATAAGAACTTTCAAATTTTTTCTATATTTACATTGTTCTCGTACGAATTGTCGCCATAATGTTTTTTAATACACTCTTCACAATATGGATACACCCATCCGAGAGTTCGATATTTTGCAGGTTTACCACAACATCCACATGTCTTTTGTGAAATCTCTGCATATTTGTCAATAATCTGATTTACTGACTCACATCCATTACCATCATACCAGCACAATTGACCCCATTTTTCTTTAATCTGCAAAATTCTGTAGTTGAGAAGTTTTTTGAGTCCTCCTTCTTTGAGTAGAGCTTGTTTAATTTCTTCACACATCTGAAGTCCAAACGTTTTTCTCCAACCAGAGTCCATTGCATTCAATTCATTTGAACTCGGAAGAAAACAGATTGGATCAATAATATGATTTTCTGTCCATTTTACAATTTCACTCAAGTAATGAAAGAACTTATTTGTCGTTATCGTTTTCTTATGACATGAGAATCCATGTGAAATTTCTGTTTTCTCAAAAGGGACAACATGATAGTATACAATCGGATCACCTCCTATAGTAGTAGACATCTCAATTCCTGTTACTTGGAATTTATCACCAACGTGTTGTTGTGCATCGAAATCATCAACAAATTTGTTCTTATAGTGGATTCGTATGAATCCTAAATCAAGTAAAAAATACAATTGATGATCTGGGTCATAAATTACATGATTTCTGATGATGTCTGATGATTCTGGGTCTTTATGAAATTTATACACGAAGATAATCGGTAAATGTGATTTATTATCACAGAACTTCCATATTCGATATATCCAATGGAAGTTGTTATGATGTTTATCATCCCAACGATTCCTTGGATATAGGAATGGATATTTCAGACATAGGAATGTATTTTTAAATATTTTCATATCATTCAACATTTATGAGTGTATCAACTCTTTGGACAACCCACTTCTTTTCATCTGTGTTCAAGTAACTATTCATTTGACCTGCAACAGACATAGCTTCTCCAATGGTTGGAAATTTGGTGGCTTCTGCCAATTTTTTCGTACTACTGCGGTCTGCCACATAATAATATTGTTCACCAATTAAACTGATTGTTACTACAAATTCCATATCGTATATCGTTTTTATGAAGTTTATATTGTTAATAAATTTAAAAGGAGTGTCTGTTATTTAATTTCTGATGATTTCAGACACTCCTGAAATCTATATGATAATAAGAAAACTATCTGATAACAAGTCCATAAAGTTGTTGACACTTTTCAGGATGTGCTTGAATCCACTCAAGTGAGATTGCTCGGCCATTAATCATAACAAATTTATCTGGGTTCTTCTCAACGAGTTCCTTCGCGGTCAAGGTTCTTTCTGATTGGAAGTTTTGAGTCTTGTAATCAGAAGTCTTATTCTTGAGAGTTCTCTTTGAACGATTTTCACTCTTGTGCTCTTTAGACTCATCATACCAATAGAAGAAGCAAGTCTTGCCATCTGATTCCTTCTTTGCTTTATAACGATGAAGGTAAAGATCCTCGTGGTTAGCAACATTTGATTCAGAACCAACACCCATCATCAGGGACACTCTCGGATACCAAGGATGACCATCCTTTCCACCACGTGGATAAATTTCGCAAAGTCCATCTTGGATACCTTTGTCAATCACTTGTTCAAGAGTAATTGCTGTTTCCTTAGAAATTGCACCAAACTCTTTGATGATTTTTACGATGTTGTCGTTGTCGGTGGTGTCTGCAAATCTCATAATTCTTATTGTTTTTGAGAGTTAATAACTATGTTTCCTTTTCACATTACAAAGATACAACTTTTTCTTGAAATAAAAAAATTTTTAGTAACTTTTTTTCAAAAAAATGTATTTTTTTAATTTCGATACATTGTAAATTACTTCTTGTTTCGTCTCTTTTGATCCTTCTTATAAGTATAATAAGCTGCAATTAAAATTACAATAGCAACAACTACTTGAATACCGATCACTTTCTCAATTTCCATATCACCCATATCTGAATATCTTTATAATCTTATAATATCTGTTCATTTAAACTCATCTGAAATCATCTGCTTTCAGAAATCATTTTGTCAATCTGTTTTGTAATATTCATCCAATCTTCAGATTTTAACGACTTATAAAAGTCATCATAAAGCTTACGAAGATGATACTCAATATATGGAAGCGATAAATCATCATCTTCTTCTAATGAGGTGTTCTCCAAGAAGTATTCAACAAATCCCTCAATAAGTTCATCATCACTAGCGTTATCAAGAATGATTTGAAGGAAATCCTCATTCTCATAATAATCAATCAGATGTCTAACTTCATCTGCACTGTAGAGTTCATTTTCTTTCTTTTTGTATTGAACAAATTCATCACTTTCATCATATGAATATGAGTCTTGTCCAAGCAGTACTGTCTCATAAGGAGTTAGACCAGATAAAATCTTATTGACTGATTCTGAAGTATTGTAATGTATCGAATCTTTTCGACCATTCTTATTGCAATATTCATTCCATAGACTCATCAATTTACCATTGTCCATTGAGTATATCATATCAGTAGCAAAATTCATTGAACCCATATCTTATATCTTTTGAGTTAATAATGTTGTTTTCTTTTTACACTACGAAGATAATCATAATTTCTGACATATACAACATTTTAAAGTATTTTTTTTCAAAAAAAGTGATTTTTTTTAGACATTTCTGTCGTGACTCATTATCGTATATGTAAATCACTAGAAATCATCTGGTTCCAGACGAAATGTGGATGTTTCGTAATCGTAAGAATATTTCAGGTATATAAAAATAAAAAAGAGTCACTTCTGAAGTGGCTCTTATTCATTATAGTATGTTGTACAAATCACTTCACACTATCCACGGCAACTGAATCAACAGCAACTGAATCGCTGTCAACCACTACGGTAGAATCTGCAACACTGTCTTTTGCGGATGCAGAACCTGCACCAAAACCGCAAGAAGTAAACATTACACTAGCCATAATTGCCATAACGAAAAGAATTTTCTTCATAATATTCAATTTATTTAGTTTGTATAAAAGGGGTGAGATTTCACCCCCATTGGTTATTATTTATGTTATTTTTTATTTAAAAATTATATTTTATTTTGAAAGGAGAACTTGAACTGCACGTTGAGCATCATAAGTTGTGACTGTCTTGATTCTGTCTGCAGATACACCCGCTTTCACAAGAGCTTTCTTAACTGCATTAGCACGAGCTGTTGCGAGGTCAGCATTAAGTTCCTCAGGTCCTTCAGGAGATGTTGAACCAACGAGTGTCACTGTTCCTGTAGTTGCTTTGACAACTTTAATGAGGTCATCAATAGAACCGACTACTGCAGAACCACGTTCAAATGTAACTGATGGTAGGAAAGTAGCATCCTTTACAGTTTCCTTCACAACCTTCGTTTCTACAACCTTCACTTCCTTTGGTTTCTTTGCAAGTTCTGCACGAAGGTTATTCACTTCTTCATTAAGAGCATTCCATTCTGCGGCAGTATACAGTTTGTCACACAATTGGAAATCATTACCGAACTTGTATGTCAAACCGACATTGAGTCCATACCAAGCATTACGTGCGTCGAAAGTAGGTTGATGGTTGTGTCCAAATTTACCAGAAGTAAAGTTGTAATTGAGTTCAGGTACAACATCTACAATCACTCGATCAGTTACTTTGTATGAGAATTCGAGTTGGAACTTGGTGAAAATACCATTTTGGTCAAAATGTTCACTATTATAATTTGCATCAAATGCATGAATCCAACCCGGACCTGCTACTGCAACCACACCAAATCGATTAAAATCTACGACACGATATTTCGCAAGAGCAGCAACACTCACAAAAGGAACCACATTCTTTGACATCTTCTCGCAAGAATAAGTATCCCACCCAAGTGTTCCATCAAGAGCAACACCGAATTTAGGTGTAATATACTTACCAAACTGGAGTTCTGATTGACCAGCAAGTGAGTGTGCAAAATTCTTGAAACCATTGCAACCAGGATGCATGAGGGCAGTTACCCCATAACGAACACTTACATAAGTGTTATCAAAAGTTGCAGGTTTAACAATTGTCTGTGCAGTCATATTAACTGCCATACCCAACAAAAGGGCAAACATTAAAATAAACTTTTTCATAATAAATAATTAAATTTAAATCTATTTAAATATAACAAAATTTCTGTGTTTCTGAATGTTTTTCTGTTAAAACAAGAACCGATAAGAATTACACAAATTATAGTCAATAAGATTGCGGTCAGGTTCTTTACTATATAAAGAGAAATTCAGGGGATTTTTAATTTATCACAAATTAATCGACAGCATCTGTAATACAGATGTCAAGACTCATATTGAACGATAACGATATTACGATTATCTTATATAGAGTCAGAGTTATTCATTTACATTCCAATTTCCACTTCACCACTTACTACTTCGACTGTCTCAACTGGCATTCCTGGATAAGCTGAACCGAAAATAACATCAAAATCATCATATTCTTCAGGAAGATTTGCAATGATTTCTTTTAATTCTGATACTGTCATAATCGTATTGTTTTTTAACAAGAACCAAGATATTGATTTTACTTTAATTACTTATAAATAAAATTGCGGTCAGGTTCTTTAATTTTAAAGAAGGAGGAAATTTTTAAAGAAGGAGGAGGGAGAAGATGTGTATTTTGAAAAGCCCTTTTAAATTCTGCGGAAAAAAGTCCCTCCTCCAAGAAATATTTAATTGTTAAAGGTTACTTCGCATTTCGTGCGACCTTCTTGTATGTCTTACCGTTCAAGATGATTGTCTTGCCATCAGTCATACCAGGTAGACCATATTGATAAACATAGTTACCACACTTACGATTCACCATGTTGAGTTTTACCATATTAGTAAGTTCCTTTACAATAGGATGACTGTGACCTTCATAACCATAACCATCACAGAAATTGCGATCTATTGCGTAGTTTACGATTTCAGATGATGTCATCCAAGTTCCATTCTCTTGAAGTGCAAGCTTGATAGCCGCCTTATACTGATTAATCTTTCTCATTTTAAATTTTTTTTTAAATTAAACTTCAATATAAAAATAACAAATATTATTCGAATTTTACTGATTTTTTGATTTTTTTTTTCAGAAATTTTTCCTGTTGAGATCCAGTTGGTTGAATCCCAACAGGGATTTCTGTTTATAACAACAAATTAAGCCTCACAGATTCCGATGAATTTATCATCCAAGAAACAACGGAAATCATCCTTTTCCACATCCCAATAAGTTGTGTAACCATAGCGTGAAGGTCCGTCACCACCCTTATAGGTGTATCTGGATTCGATGTACTCACGATTCATTGTTCCTGTCGCAGTACGAATCTCACCATTCTTCTTGGTGTATTGAAACTTGACTTGACCATTCTTCATTGCGGTCTTGAGGTCAGATACCGAATGTCTTTTCATTTTTCTATTTTTTAAAATTAGACTTACTTTATTACACCACAAATATACAAATAGGTTTCTTTTGTATAAGCATAACCTACTTACTGTGTTCCCACTCTGGACTTTTTTCTATTATTTTCCACGATGATGGAATGCAATCATTGTTAATGTAATACATTTCACTTGTATTATCACTTTCTTGTCCTTGCAATCTCCAAATGTTTTTACTTTTATCGAATTCAGCAATGTGTGGTAAACCAACAAACCCTGATTTTTCCACAAATTGAACAAGAACCCAATCCAAATTAAAATCTTCTGGGCAAGCATCAGAAAACTTAATCCACTTGCAGTTTATTACATCATCGTAAAATCTAACAATCTTTAGAATCTTATCAAAAGATATTTCGACACCACAATATAACACATTTGCATATGTTGGATTATCACTAATTTTTGAAAATCCGTTAATCATAGTGTCTTGTATCAATTTAAGTAAATCAGTATTCATTTTTTTATTCTCTTTTCTGTTGAATTTACACATTTTCGGATTCCCATTCAATCAGTTTTTCATTACTGAAACAACGGAAAGCTTCCTTGTCCATATCCCAATAGGTTGTGTAACCCTCCTTTACTTTTGATGGTTTATAAAGTTGGAGGTTTTCCACACCACTTTCAAGGATTTCAGGAATGAGTTCTTTCGTAATCGTAGTGTCCTTAGGAAGAACTACTGATTGTCTTTCCATAGATACGGTTTCATTAGTATCCATATCAGTGTATTCTACTTTAAACATCATGATAACATCTGAACATGTCTTATATCCGATGACATTCATTAGATTTTCTTCAGTAACGACAATCGTAGTCTTGTCTTTACCCGTATACTTTTCACCTATGATTTCTGGATTAAGAGTACCTTTCGCTTCTCTTACACTTCCATCTTTTTTAGTGTACTTGAAATTTACTACACCTGATTTCAATGCATTTCTTAATGTGTTTAAAATCTTCATAATAATTTATTTTAGAGTAAATATGTTTGATGAGCTATTTCTCTTACACCTTCATATGACTTTCTCACTGCATTGAGAGCTTGACACCTCAACTTTCCAACTTCTTCCGTACTACAACCAGGATTGCTGAGTAATGCATAAGCTTCATCTAATTTCTTGATGACATCATTGAGAACTTTGTCAATGTTCTGATTAGTGATTGTCTGTACCATATATTATCTGTTTTAAGTGGTTTTTTAATTACACTACAAAGATAATACATTTTTCTGACATACACAACATTTTTGAAAATTTTTTTTCAAAAAAAGTGATTTTTTTTTTTCAACCCCAATTTTCGTAAATCGTTTTCGTAGAAAAATAAGTATATCATATAAAAGGGAAGGATTTCCGCCCTTCCCTTTTGGTTAGTAAAATATTTTTTTATTCCCTAATGAGTCCAGTATATTGGAATATTTGGTATTCTTTAATTCTTGTAAAATTTTATCGAACTTTAATCCAATCTTATCTTTCAGTTCATCAGGTATTTTAGCTGGAATATTTAGATCATTAGATGTATTCAAAATCTCTAAAGATACCACATTAGTTTTGTCTAGTATTGTATATGATGTATAGTTTTTACTGGTATCGATATACTTAACATATAGGATATCGTTCTTTTTATAAAAATCAATCATCGTATACTGTTCGCCACCATCTACTTTCCTATAACCATAAAATGTTTTATATCTGATAGGACTTCCTTCATTTTCTGAACCTGTATCTGGTTGTGGTATTTCAGGAATATTCGTATATAGGATGTAATTACATACTGGTAAATGTTCAAAAAAATTAATTACATTTGAAATTTCCATATTGATACAGTTTATTTGTATTACCATTCTTCACTCCCGAAGAAATAATCTCTGTTTAATGTTTTATATGCGGCGAGATGTTTTTCCCAAGTTTCCTTTTTGTCTTCAGGGACATACATTTTTTCATAAGCTTCAACTACTCCACTCATAGTATGGAATAATTTTCTCGTCGGAATATTGATTTCCAACCCAAGATATTCATTTTTGCATAAACAGAAATGTTTATCAGGTATAAGAACTCTCAATTCTATAATTCTGTAATCAGGAGCAATCCAATAAACTGCTGGTCTCCATATGTCTTGAAATTTATATCTATCTACTAAATCCATATAAAATTAAACTTATATAATATTTATATAACAATCTTGAGAACTCTTAATTTATTTTTTGATTTTTGACTTGTTCAGTATTTTCTGAAACTTGTTCTTGAACTTCCTGAACTGTCGCCTCTTGTTCTGTCGTTTCATGCTCTTGTTCAGAAACTTCTTGTCCTTTTATTGCAAAATCATAAATTAAACATGCAACACAAGCAGAAGCAAACACAAAAACAAAAATACCAATAATTTCCATATCTTTTTAATTTTTAGTTAAATATAAATAATTTCTATACTGCATCCGAAATTTACTGCAAATTTGCAATAAATTCCAAATACTTCTTATATATCTTCTTTACCTACTACTACTTTAGAATGTCTCAATACTTGACCATTTAATAAGTATCCATCTTGAACAACATCCATAATCTTTCCGTTTTCACCAGAAATCACCGCAACCGCTTCATGTAAATCAGTATCCAAATTTCCATCAACTGGAATTCTTTCAACTCCATGTTCATAAAGGAAATTATTGAGTTTATCGAATATCAGTTTCACTCCGGCTTTCAGAGATTCCAAGTCTGAAGATTCTTGACAAGATTTTTCTGCGAGTTTCAAATCATCCAAAATCGGCAGGAAATCCTTTAAAACATTCTTCCCTCCATTAATAAGAAGGTCATTCTTTTCTCTCATTGTTCTCTTCAAGATATTCTGAATATCTGCTTGTTTATAGAGAAGTTCTGTCTTGAGAGATTCTATTTCTGTTTGTAATTGTTCTATTTCATTCATACTGTGTCAGGATATTTAATTAATGTTCGTACGATTTCTGTTAATTTAGTAAATCTCTTTTGAAGATTATCTACATCATTTTCGGAATTTATTATGACCTCATCAAATTTCAGATGCACCTCTCCAGTGTCAGATTGCTGAATCATGTAATTAGGAGAATTTATACTCATAAACGGAATTTCGTTTTTTCCCAGAAGTGAATTTGGTTGATAGACTACTTCATCAGAAATGACAACCTTGTTAACTGATTTTGGTTTCTGTTCACCATTTATAGGAACCAGTGTAAAAGTGAACTTGTCATTAGTGAAATGTTCAGACAATTTACTGATAAGTTTCTCACCTAAATTAAATGACATAATTGTTGCATCAAAATCTGAATCATCTCCACTAAAGAAATAATCTAGATCCTTAACTGATTCTTCAGGAATTGACCCTACTCGTCTTTCTCCACACCACCAACGGATACCAAATGGAGTACTAATTTTTACTTTATACTTCATAATTATCTATATATATATTTTTATTAAAATAACCCACCACTTACAGGCGTGTCTGTCCCAATAGTTTTTCTTGGAATTTTAACGGAGTCATCACACAACAAATCACAGATTTTCTGAAATAATTTCAAATCATCCTCTATACTATCAGGAATATCTGAATTGTATCTTTCCCATTCAGTCCCTGATTTCAGATAACCTCCCCAATATTTCGTTACATTGGAAACTATATCACCTAATCTATCAAACACATTAAACAATTTATCTCTCATCTGTTGATCTTCAGATAAAAGTTGAATATACCTCGTGTTGTCGTAAGCTTCTTTTAATTTAATCAATCTGTCATTATAATCATCAACAGACATATGTCGTTCGTTTAAAAAATAATTTCTGCATTTCGTATAAAAATCAATGACATTCATGTTTCCTTTTTTCAAATTACAGGTGTGACAACAAGGAATCAAATTGGAAATTTCCGTAAAATATAATCTATCACCTTTATAACCTTCAGAAATTGGATGGAGATGATCTACATCATTTGATTGTTCAGTGATCTCTTGTCCACAGTAAATACAACATCCATCTTGAACATTGAAAAATTTATATCTGTATTTCCACTCCTCATCACTCGGTTTAATCCTCGGACAAACAGAAGATAGAATTGCTGTTTTCAGATGACCGAATCTCGATTTAACAGATGTATCAGTTGGAATTTTTTTAGATTTTTTCATTTTGAATTATTTTTATCGTTCTCGTAATCGCGGCATCTGTTGTTCTCTTTCTTCCTTCATAAGCACAAACAGGACAAAATCCTCCGGATTCATTGTCATGATCAATCTCATAGATATATAAATTCCCAAACAGATATTTGATGGAGATATGTAAATGATATTTCTCTGCAAACCAATCAATGATTTCATCATTTGTCACAAAAAACAAATTAGGATTGTTCTCTTTTCGATATCCGATTTCTGTTAACAATCTTACATTTTCAGGTGATATCTGATAACTTAATAAACCTGATTTTATGGAATGAGTTATTGAATCAATAATAGAAGTTTTTATACTATCTTCTTTCATTTCGGAAATTGGTTTCCTTTCAGAAATTTCTGTGACTTGGGATTTCATATTCACATTCCCTAATGATGTTATTACTTTTTTCATATTTTAAATATAACAAATTTATTATTATATATTCTAATATATTATATAATATAACAGTTGTCACAGTTTTATAAAAAAAAAGGAGATGAATTCATCTCCTTTTAAAATCATATTATGTCCGAATGTTTATAATTTGTTATTACATTTATCAATCATTTCCGCAGACACACTCAACAGATGGTTATAGTCACCACTCATTGCGTCTGCTTGGTAATCATCAATTTCTGATTTTGAGAAACGTTCTCTTTTCATTGCCTGAATTACATATCCCATTACTGAATACGCGTTGCCATCGATACCTACGAGATTATATTTCTGTTTCATAACTAAAATAAATTAAAGAAGATTATTAAATTTAAGGAACTCAAAAGTTGACATATAGTGGCCACCATGGGATCCACCCCATTTTCCATCAGAGTAATACCAATTGATTTTTCCATCTACATTCTCACCGATTGCTTTACCTTCATAGTCATAAATTGTTGTTGTCATAACTTTTAAAATTAAATGGTTTTTAATTACATTGCAAAGATACGAATTATTTCTGAATTATCCAAATTTTTATGATAAAAATTATACAAGTTCTACTCTGATATTTTCTTCATAGATTCTTTCTTTTGAATCTGGATGTATGAGAATGTCCATTCGATGGTCCCATCGCTTATTCATTTTATCTTTAACGATATATGTTCCATAACATTTTCCTGTTGTTTCATCAGTTATCTTCACCTCACTTCCCATAGGAAACAGATATAGGAGATCCCATGAGATTGCAACCCATTTCAGTTCACCTTTTTTCAGTTTTTTCAAATCAATTAAAGAATTGTCCGCGGTGTGGAGATAGTCACTATTACATTGTTCCTCAACAGGCTGATAACAAGTAAGTGTTACATGGGTTATCACTCTTGATTTCTGTTCTTGTTGAATAGGTTTCACAATTGTTTGTTTAATTGGTGTTTGTGTCGCATTCGTGTCATTGCAAACAGAAATCACAATTGTGAGAATGATAATAATAAATGTAAAATACTTTTTCATTGTTGTTTCTTTAAAAGGATTAATAATATTTCTGAATCACATTGCAAATATACGGATTATTTCTGAAACATCAAAACATTTTACATGTTTTTTATGAAAAAATATTTTCGTAAATCGTAATCGCAGAAAAAAAGAGCTGGAATTATCCAACTCTATTTCACTATCTTCTCTGATGTCAATTCCACTGTTTTTGAATATCTGTTTTATTATATGTTCTTACCCATTCATCTGTGTAAGCGAAAATTCCTTCTGATGTCTTCTCCACATTAATACCTGGTTCCTTGGAGAGTTTATCATAAATTTTTGGTATTTCTATGTTATTTATACGAAATTTATCATATGACATCAAATTACCATATTGTCTCAGAAACTCTAAATAGATTTGATAACCGATTCCTTGATGTTGGTACCATTTGTATAAGTTGATATCTGGTCTGTATAAAATCTGTCCATCCTTCTCAAATGGTGTGATGAGTAAACTTATCTCATCAGTCGATATCTCTTTACCATCCAATATGACAGGAATCAAAACAGTATCTGGATCCGGAAAATCTTCTGGATATACTGGTTCGCCAAGTGTGACAACTTTGTTTGACTCAAATAAAAAATCTCTGAAATTTGGTAGCATATCTAAATTACATTATAAAGTATTTATTGGTTTTAGAAAACAGAAATTAGTTTATATAAAAAAACAAACCATCATGAAGATGGTCTGTTATTTAAAAAATCTCTGTCTTTTTGCAGGTCCTCAAGGACTCGAACCTCGATCACTGGTTTTGGAGACCAGAATTCTACCATTGAACTAAGAACCCATAAGCAATGTGGGAGAACGTGGAGTCGAACCACGGAATGGAGTAGATTGATAGTCCATCGCAATTGCCGCTATGCGATTCTCCCGGTTCTCTGTCTTTCCAGAGTGTCACACTGTTCAAAGCGGTTTATCTTCACCTTTCAAAACTCACTTTTGCCGTGTTTGCGAACTAAACATAGTAACTGGTTGGGTCCTTACCAGCACACTTTTCTTCTACTAAAAGTGTTAAACTCTCACAATGCCTTTTTCATTGCGTCAACCCTATGGTAAGTAGGGATTTCTGGGAGATGTAAGGTTTTTACATCTTTACATAGTTATTTATTATATTACTGATTTGTATTTTTTAACTATTCTTCCAATTTAGTATCTGATGGTATCTGTTCCAACTCATTAGGTGAAACCCAGAAATCTTCAGGTTCTCCCTTTAAGTGAACTCTGTCTTTTCCCAAACCATCTACTATACATTCACAATATTCAAACAATACTAGACAGCCAATATATAAATCTTCTATATTCATTATTTAAACCTTCATCTAATTGATAAGAAATTATTTTTTATAATCTTTTCATTTCTGATTTTCTATTTGTTCCAAACAGACCGTAATATTTTGCATTGTTCCAACCAAAAATTGTTCCAACTCACACATGTGTTCATTTTCGTTGTCCAATCCATTTAATCTATCATCTACAATTTTAGATGATAATCTTACTGCGTCATCGTATAAATCGTTTAAAATGTTTTTTATATCTTTTTCCATTTTATAGATTTAATAAAATCATCGTCTAATATTCCACATTGGGTTTGCTCCACCAATCATCACATCAATGTTTGCACCCTGTTTTTTATCAATCATTTCGATATATTTGAGTTGAATGAATTGTTCACTTGACAACCCCATTGCGTTTTGATAAGCTTTATCAGCTTGTGCTCTTGCTGTTTCCGCTTCCGCACGAACGATTTCCATTTCTTTATTTCTTTGTTCGGATTCTTTCTTCTGAATCAAAGCCGCTGTTCTATTCATTTCTGTAAGCTGGTCTTTATTTGGTTTGGCGGCTCCAGTCACAACTGCTTTGATAATGATGGGAAATTCTTTCTCTTTTGATAAATGTTCTACATATTTGGTCATCTTTGACATCACCGCGGAATCGATTTTATTCAACACTTCACGATTGCTGACCAAATCAAAAGGTGAATATTTTGATACCTCTTCTCTTGTATAGTTCCTATATGGAACTTGAATGTTGTTTGCGTACCAACTCTTACCATAATTCTTTAAGAGTACAGGTGTATGTCCGGATTGAATCTGAATTGTGATGTAAGAATTAAAATCAAGAGGCGTGTTATTATTTGAGAAGATATCATCAAACACCTCCGTATATCTTACAGGACAAATCTTGAACTTCACAGTATCTGTTGTTATTGCACACCAAGTTGCACCAGATGTGATAGGTGTATCATCAACACCACCATGTCCAAAAATCCAAGGTTTCTTAACCAATACAATTTCTTCATCTGCATCTGTTGGTGCATTATAACAAGATTGTGTCATCGTCGCGAAAAACGCGATCATCAAAATAAAATAAAACTTCTTCATATTAGTCATCTTTTTAATTACCTTTATAAAAAATTGTGTTACCATTTTTTGTTACTTCATCTTCAACATCATAATCATCCGCATTATCATTACCAGTAACTAGAATTGAATTGTCATCAAATAAATAGGACATTAACAAATCTTGGTTACTCATCAGTGCATTCAGAAATTCGGATAATTCACAATGATCAATCCAATATTCTGGTTTGTTTCCATCCTTATCTTGAAAGACATTGTACATGTGTTCTTCACCTCCATAGTTCACAGATTTCAGAGTTTTATAATTGTGAGGAAATTTGGCTGTGATATTATATTGAGATAAAGTTTCTGTAATATATTTTACAAAATCATCTACACTATAATTAATATATCCTTTAATATTCTCACCTTCTTTGGCAAGACTCACAATTGCTGTCCAAAGATATGATGCCTTTGTATATGTATCAATATAACAGTCATGTTCCCACCCAAATTCACCAAGTTCAAATGAAACCACTTCTGGATAATTACTACCTACAGAATTATTTCGAATTGCAATTGCGTGTGTACTGGAACTATTTGTTTCAAAAACCCCTTTTCTAATTTGTACTTTCATATTTCTTAATTTTTTTGATTAATGATTTTATTCCTTTATCAGATGTAATCATTCTTCTAATAATTGTTTATCTGAATTTGTGTTATTGACTTTATGTTTAAATGCATTCTTCCAGCTAACCAAATACACATGTGGTTCATCAATCTCCTTCACTTGTTCTGATAAATTAATGATTGCGAAACCGTTTTTCTTGAAAGGTTCAAAGATTGTATCCACATATGTGGCCAAATCTTCTTCAATATCAATCACACAATGATATGCGGAATAACTATGTTGTCCATCTTGATAAATTCTCTTGAACTTGTTTTCGATACTGTATGTGATATAATCTTGTTTTTCTTTAATTCTCACATCAATGGTTTTATAAGAACTAGTTCCATAAGTGGATTCAATCCAAGCAAGTTCAGCATTAAATACCCGTTCATCATTTTTACCAAAAAATCTTCTGATAAGACCTACACTATTTTTCTTTTCTTGCATAATATTTTATTTTAAGTTTTCAATTTTTACAATATTTTCTGTTGGGATAAATAAATTTTTATTACCTGAAATTGTTTCATCTACAGATTTCCATACTTCTTCCCAACCAAATTCCGCTGTAGTGTAATATTTGATATTTTTGGATTGATCCATTTTATTCTTTACGGGTACAACTTTATTTCTCCAACATTTATAACCTTCAATTGTTGTTCCATCTTTCAATGTAAGTAACTTATGGTTATCAACATTAAACAGACTCGCCAAATTTTCCCAAGGAAGCAAATCATCTATGTCCATTTTTGATATAAAAGAATTGTATGTTGATTCAATTTTATCAAAATAGTATTCATCTTTATGAGCATCATACTCAAGATTTGCAACAGATGCCAATTCTTCTAATGAAGAAATATTCTCCCTTTCAAAAAAATTAAATAATGCACTGATGGGATTGAAATTGTCATCATTATATGTACGATGAATACGAAAAGAAAATGGAAGATATGATAAATGAGTCATAATTTCATTACGAATATCTTGTGCTGTGAACTCTTTTCGTTCTTTACTCAATTTATTATAATAATGTTTCCCAATATCATCAGCCATTGTAATCACATAAGTATGTCTGCCTATACAATATCTGTAACTGGTCCACATTAACATTTCTTCAAAGTCAGAACATTTATGATTTTTATTCATATAGGTTATCTTTATATTTTTTTGTTTTTTCTTCTAAAGTTTTTTCCCACAATTCAATGACATTATACTTTTCTTTTTCATTACGAGACTGTTTGTCATTGTAATTAAATGTGTCATAACCGAGCGATTTCGCATACAGTTCGTCAATTTCTTTCTGATTCATTTTTAAATTTTTAAATTAAACATAAATTTTACTTAATACCCAAAATATTAAAACTATTGGTCCAATAATACTTATAATTATTGCGATGATTAGACTAATTGCAGTTGCAATTCTTAAATACCATTCAAAAAGTATCCATAGACTATTAATAATATATGTTTTCATTTCTGTAGTTAGAGATTAACTTAAAATTAATTTTGCAATATCTGATAAGTCTTTTATATCCTTTAATCTGTTGTACGATTTTTTCGTATTAAATATATGCATTGGTGTGTCAATATATACACCCGTAGCAGAATCTGTAATTGCAGTTGTTACATCATCTTCAACCCAGACATTGAAAATAATATCATCAATTTGAAATGCGTACACATCTGTGAGTGTTGAACGTTGATTTGTTTGAAATACTTCAGCAATAAATTTCAGACAACCCAATGATTCCGAATTTTGTCTCACACATATATCAATGTCATGTGGTTCTCTTTGTGGTTGTAAACCATACATTGCCAATGCCACACTTCCTGTCAACTTAATATCTGTTGGTTTAAAGTGCATTCGTTTAATGAGAATATCCATACCTTTTTTGTATAAATAATTATAATCCATTGTAAATTAATTTTAAGTTAATAATTACGTGATTCTAAAAAACCAATTATAAAATCTATAATGTACATTTCCAAATGATGAAAACATTCAGCGACAAATGTCGTTATAATTGTGGAATAAACGGGTAGGAATACTAAACTCCATTCAATTTCTTGACCTGATAGTTTGCACCCAAACATAATCAAGAACAATAAAAAATTTAGATACAAAGGCCATTTACCAATATCCAATTCTTTCCAATATGTTTTAATTCTGTTCATTTAATAATTTTTTTAAGTCATATATTTCATTATCTACAACATTTCATAATTTTTTATTTATTATAATAATAACAAAATATGGATAAAAATTTAGTTTATTTGATTATTTTTTTTATCTATTGTTTTAATCACATTGCAAAGATAGAAAAAAAAATTGAACTATACAACTTTTTAATGATTTTTTTTTTTCAGAATATATGAAAATACCTAATGTGGTAAAATTAAACAATGATGAAATCGTAATCGTACAAATAAATGTCGGGTGTTTTGTTTGGATATAATCTTATTTTGACTACTCTTTACATATAATATTAGTTAATTTTATTATATAATTCTATTAATGCTTCTTCTCCAAGTATAACATTGTCACCACATAATCTTATCGGTTTTAATTTATATACTGGTTCAATTGGACTATAAGTAATTTCATATATCTCCAATTGTATTGTATCTCGTGTATATTTTTTAGTGAACATGTCACCAAGTTTAAATTTACTTGCCATTTTTTTTTCTTTCTCCTTTCCAAACTTCTCCTACCATAATGAAATAAGGAGAACAAATGTTCTCCTTTTTTTTAACGTCTTCTTCCACCTGAATTTTGTGATGGTCTTGAAGAATGGTTATTAATATTTGGTCTTCTATGTTGGTTCACACTTGGTCTTGAATGATTGTTATGTGGTCTTGAATACTGGTTATTAAAATTTGGTCTTCTACCTCCATTACCAACCACAGGTCGTCTATGTCCATATCCATTTGAAACGCCATGTCTGTGATGTGGTTTATAGTGCATGTGATGTCGTTCATACCAGTGTCTATCGGGATAATAACGATGATATAATGTATGATTATAATAAATATATCTTTGTGGGTGTACAAATATTCGTATTTTTACCATACTTGTATTAAATAAATATACATCACCATAAGGAATTAACTCCCAATAAACATTAGTAGGATAATGACCAATGATATGATATGAATATGTACCATCATTAACAAATTCAGGATGTGTTATAACACCATTAATTACATAATCATAATAGATTTCTTCATAATCAGTATAATATGACTGAGCGGTTGTTGAACATCCAGAAGACATTATCAATACCATTAATATAAATATAATATTTCTCATAATGTTAAAATCTTTTATAGTTAGACTTATTTTTTTAAAAAAAGTTTATTTATTTTAAATATTTTCTTTCACTTTTTCGAAATAAAATTTACCATCCCATTCAGATTCCTTAACCATATTATATTTTTCAGCAAGTCTGTATATAAATGGTTTTTTCACTCTTTCCATTAAGGATTTTAATTTTTTTCTAAATCCTTCGATGGTACTTCCTTCTTTATAATAATTACATTGTCTACAACTTGGCATTAAGTTATCTATTGTATTAATATCATCCAATTCCTTTCTGAAATGATTATAACAAACAGATATCACATGGTCAACTTGCATATCTTTATATAGAAGTTCGCAACCACAATATGCACAATGTCCATTATATTTATTATAAACTTGTTCCCTAATCGTTTTTGGTATTGGTTTTCTTTTCATAGTTTAAAAATAAATCATCACTATCATCCATATCTGAATTCCAATAATGTAAATTACAACAATCTAATATATTTTCAATATCATTTTTAATTGCTTTATTTTTTTTATTAAGATTGTATGTTCTCAATTCATTGAATGTTATATAAATAACTAATAAAATTAATAATAAAGTGCTCATATTAAATATTTTTTATTTTATCTCTTTTTTTTACTTCTTTATATACATAAATGTCCATCATCTGAAAAAACATAACCGAAACTAATAAGATTAAAAACGCGGTTGTAACTGAAAATGGAATCACAACAGCAATTGCAGATCCTAAAAGAACACCAATCGAAGCTATGATTTCAATAAAGAATCCGTAATCTGTACGATATTGTTCATTGTCAGTTATTTTTTGATGTAGTTTTTGACCGCCACCACTAACTATATGACCAATAGTTGCACCTATAATAGTTGACCATATCAGATAACCGTTATAATCTTGACACATAATAACATACCCTATTAGTCCAACAAATGATATAAATTCTATCATTGTAAAATGTATAAAGTATTTAAATAATTTTTCTTGTATCATTAACCAAGCCCATGATAAAACCAAACCTATGCAACTAGACAATACTAATCTTTCAGCAAGAACATTTGTATCTACAGAACTATAAATCATTTTAGTTGTTAACGGATATGAAATTGCACCACAGATACCCGCAACCAAATATGATATCAATTGGACTTTATATAAATATGGAAGTTCTTTCCATCTTTGTGTAATTTTTTTCTCTTTCATATTAGCCAATGTTTTCTACAAACGGATTTATAAGTTATGTTATCTTTTTCAATCGCAATACTTTTATTACTATAATCTCGTTTACCGTTTATATATCTGATATGACATACTGCATTACAGGAACAGTTTTCAATCTCACATAATGTTTCTATTTCTTTAATCTCATCTGCCAATGCCAACAGATGTTTACTTCCTTCGAATAAATTTCCAGACACATCAGTTTTT
Organism: uncultured Clostridia bacterium; assembly: GCA_945937975.1. Lineage (GTDB taxonomy): Bacteria > Bacillota > Clostridia > Christensenellales > UBA1242 > UBA5893. The sequence continues at coordinate 2,587 of CAMEUD010000010.1, read as the reverse complement.
AACCCATAGCAAAATACATCTATATCTTTTTCGTCTGCGATACGACATAATGTCAGAATATCATTTCTATTCAGAAATTGAACTTCATCAACAAACAAAACACCAAATTCTAATTTCTCAATTTCCTTTTCCAAATCCTTAAAATAAAATGTCGGTTCTTCATATTTAGTGATTCTTGATTTAGTAACACCCCAACCAATAAAATTTCCTTCTCTATCATCTAGACAAGGTTTTATTATCAAAGGATTTTTGTTTCTTCGTTTATATGTGTTGAATTTCGTTAATAGTTTAGAAGTTTTACCACTCCCCATACACCCATAATTAAAAATAACTTTACTCATTTGGTTTTTTAAAATAATATATATAATCATTTTGGTCTTGTGAAAAACCACAAAGTTCCCAACCTTGTCGGCCTAATACATTTAATCTACTATTATCAATTAATTTATTTAAAATTATAGATTTATAAATATATGTTTTCATATCTTAAATGTTAAATTATATCAATATCCCAATTAAAAAAATCATCTAATGTTAATCGAAATGCATCTGCCTTTTCTTCACTTTCAAATATACCATAAGTGGTACCAGTAATCAAATTCAGTAATGTGTACATATTTTAATTTCTATATATTAAATATAACAAAAGGTGGGGTTATCCCTCCACCTTTTTTATTTGCCTATAGTAGTATTTTCATATATTCTGTTCAATTGATTATTGACTCTGTAGAATGTACATTGTTTAGGGATATCTTTAAGTTTTTTGGCACCTATATACGACATCGTACTTCGTAAACCTCCAAGTATTTCTTCAATGACATCTGTAACACTTCCAACATAAGGGACCAATGTGACACGACCTTCACTCGCACGATATGACGGTTTACCATTACCAAACTTTTCTTGTGCCAATGTTGAACTCATACCATAAAATTGTTTATATTTCTTGGTTTCATAAACAATCTCATGTGACTCTGTAATTCCATAACTATGAACCAATCTTTCATTGGTTGCATATCTTTTTTCAATAATCTCTCCATCTGCTTCATCTGTTCCAGCAAACATACCTCCCATCATAATCATATCCGCACCAGCACCAAACGCCTTACCGACATCTCCAGGACAAGTAACACCTCCATCAGAACAAACCATTCCACCAACTTGATGTGCGGAATCCGCACACTCAATGACTGCAGATAATTGAGGACGACCACATCCAGTTTGTTTACGGGTCAGACACGCGGAACCTCCACCAACGCCGACACACACTACATCTGCACCTGAAAGTATCAAATCTTCAGTAATATCTCCCGTAACGACATTACCAACCATAATAAACATATCTGGGAATTCTTCGCGAAGTTTAATAACAGATTCTTTTACTTGAGGAATATATCCATTTGGAACATCAAATTTAACACCAACTTGAATACCAAGTTCATTATTAATAGTTCTTAATTTTTCAATACCATTGTCGCGAAGTCCAATACCCAACAGGCATCTCATCCATTTATCATCACCATCCTTCATTAATTTTTTATAAAAAGAAATTAAATCTTCAATGTTATGATGTTTATGTAAACAAGCAAATAAACCATAATCAAGCATTTTTTTAGAAACTTCAAAGTTACCGATTGTTCCCATATTTGCTTGCATAATACCAGTTCCTTTAATTACATTAGGACACCACTTGAATTTATAGTCTCTTGTAAGATCAACACATTTTCTTGATTCAATTGTTGAACGACGCGGTTGAATCAGCACATCACTGAAATCCAATTGTTTTTCTTGAATAATTCTCATAATATTTAATTATTAACAAATTAAATATAACAAAAAATCAGGGTATATGCCCTGATTTAAATTATTTTATTGTTTATCTACATCACAATAACCAGTTTCCTTAACTCTCTCAAATGCGTTTGTCTCTTCATTAATCAAATACACCAACTCATCAACGCTGTCTTGAATAAGATTTGTTGTGGATAAAAATAAACTTTCAATTTCTGATAAACAACGATACGCCTTCTTATACGCATTAAGTTTCGCTTTCGTCATCGCAATACGCCAAGCATTATCTTGATTATCTTCATCATCCTGATTCAATACAATCACACCACTTGTATTTGTTTTCCAACCATGTAACTTGTAATCATACTTATAACCACCATTCTCAAGAATTTCCAAAACAATATCAGGAATGTTTCTGAAACCAATATAATTAAAATACATGCGTAATTTTTCTTCTTTCAGATAAGAAGTGAGAGAAACAATCGTACGATTACCTATACGCTTCTTCGACACCTTTTTGTCATCAAATGACAAATTAATAATTTTCTGTTCTTCCATATTATTATTTCTAAAATTAAACTACAAATTAAAAATAACAAAAACTATACAAAAAATACACAAATATCAAAAAAAAATGACTGACAGTTTCACAACTCCCAGTCACTTCGTTTTACTTACTATTCACAATATCAACAAGAATCAGTCAATATACGTTACTTTCAGTAAAACCACCCTTTACATCTTCTTCTAAAAAATATCATCCAACCACCCGTGGACAATATTGCGGAAGCTAAGG
>CAMEUD010000009.1 GCA_945937975.1 uncultured Clostridia bacterium | reverse complement strand
ATGCAAAAAATTTAATTTTGCAAAAAGTTATGAAGAATTAAATAAACAAATTGAAAGCAAAAATTTTAATATTTATGAATTAAGACATAAAGCGTTAAATGAAAAATTAGATAATTTAGAATTAGCAAAAATTCTATTATATTTTGTGAAGCATCGTGGATATTTATGTACAAGTTCGTCAGAAGATAACGCTGATGTAGAAAATTCCAAGATGAAAAATTATTTGTCTGGGAATGATGAAAAATATAAAAACTCTGGCTATGAAACATATGGCGAGTATTTATATCAATCAAGAATAAAAAGAGAATATGAAAAAGCTGGTAAAACAGAATTTGAATATATTTACCAAACAAGAAATCATAATGGTGAGTATACAAAGTGCATAAAAAGAGATTTGCTAGTTGAAGAAATCAAAACAATTTTAGAAAAACAACAGTCATTTGGTAATAATTTGATTGATTTAGACTTTATAAGTGATGTTTTGGAAATTTTTAACAAACAGAGAAATTTTGATGAAGGCCCAAACTCTCCAAGTCCATACAGGGGACTTTATAATGTTGGGAATTGTACACTTATTCCAACTGAAAAAAGAGCACCAAAAGGAGCTTTTAGTTTTGAATATTATAGTGCTTTACAAAAAATTAATCAATTAACAATAATTGATGAAAATGGTAAACATATAATCAATGATGAACAGAAAAAATTACTGCAAGAAAAATTATTTTTACAAAAAGAAATAAAGTATACTTCTGTAAGAAAATTTTTAAAATTACCTGAAACGACAAAGTTTAATGGATTAACATACTCAAGAAAAGAAAATAGTAAAAAAGACCCAGAAAATACAAAATTTGTTTCGCTTATATATACTTACAAAATATCAGAATCATTGGGCGAAGAAAATATTAATAAAAACAACAAAGAGTTGTACAATAAGTTGGCAGAAATTTTATCGTATTATAAAAGTGATGAAAAAAGAAATGAACAATATGAATTGTATTATATAACAAAAAATCTTTCAGAAGAACAAAAAAGTAAGTTAAATTCGTTAAAAATATCTAAATTTGGTAATTTAAGTATTGTAGCAATAGATAAAATTCTTCCATATTTAGAAAATGGTGAATTGTATAATAAAGCTTGCGATAATGCAGGACTTAATTCTAATGGTTCAAACAAACAGGATTTTGCAAAAAGTAAAAAAATAAAAATTGAAGGCGAAGTTAATGAATACTTGAAAGACATTACAAACCCAGTTGTAAGAAGGGCGATTAGTCAAGTTATTAAAGTGGTTAATGCAATCATTGATAAGTATGGTAGTCCACAACTTTTGTTTATTGAACTTGCAAGAGATATAAAAAAGACAATAAAAGAAAGAAAAGAAATTCAAACAAAGCAAAATGCAAGAATGCAAAATAATGAAAATCTTGCCAACGATTTGCGAAAATTTAACATTGAACCAACATCAAAAAATATGACTATATATAAGTTGTATCAAGAACAGGGTGGAAAGAGTGTATATTCTGGTAAATCAATTTTGGAAACATGTGGAGTTGCTAATGGTGATATAAAATATCTTTTTGATACAAATATAGTACAAGTAGACCATATAATACCATATAGTAAATCTTTTGATGATAGTTGGGAAAATAAAGTTTTGGTATTAACAAAGGAAAATCAAGATAAGGGCAATAGAACACCAATAGAATGGCTTTCAAGCAACAATGAATTATTAGAAAAATATTTAGATTTTGTTTCAACAACATATAGCACAAATCAAAAGAAAACTGAACATTTATTATCAAATGGTTCCCAAAACATTGAAGATTGGCGAAATGCATCATTAAACGACACAAGAAGTATAACTCTTTATGTTAAAGATTTATTTGAAAGATATTTGTTGTTTGCCGAAAGTAAATATAAAAGACAAGTATTTTGTGTTAATGGAAGAATTACCAATTATTTAGGTAAGGTTTGGGGGATAACCAAGGACAGAAATGAAAGTGATAAACATCACGCAAGAGATGCTTGTTTGATTGCAGTTGCATAAAGTAAGATGTTACAAGAGATTACTCAATATTTTAAATGGAGATACTATTACGAACATAATAATGTACAAAAAGTAGATACTCAAGATGATATATATTATATAATCAAAGATACTGGTGAAAAACTGACAAAAGAAGAATATGAAAAATACATAACCAAATATGTTGTTGAACCTTATCCTAATTTTAGAAAAGAATTAATGGCAAGATTATGTAATGACCCACAACATCCAGAAAAATATTATAATTTTACAATAGATGATTGCTATATGCAATATTCTGAAGAACAAATTAAAAGTGTAAAACCAATATTTGTAAGTCAAATGGCAAATCATAAAGCAACAGGCAAGTTATTTGATGACACGATATATGGACAAACTGATAAGCTTGATAAAAATGGTAAATGCATTTATACCAAAAAAGTAAGTTTAACAAAATTATCATTAACGACAGATAAAAAAGATATTAAGGACTATTATGAAAAAGCTAAGATAGATGACCCTGCAACATATAACGCAGTATTAAAAAGACTTCAAGAATTTGATGGTAATGCAGAAAAAGCATTCGGCGACCCTAATAATCCTTTGTATAAGCCAACAAAAGATGGAAAGAAAGGCAACATAATAAAAAAAGTAAAACTGCAAGATGTTTCGGACAATTACTCAATATTAAATGATAGAGGCTTGACTAAAGTTGATAATATGTTAAGAATAGACATCTTTTCAAAAGGTGAAGGCAGTAAAAAGAAATATTATGCAGTTCCTGTATATTTAATTGATATATATAAAGGTAAATTACCAACAAAAATATGTTCATCAAGTAAGCCATCATCTGAATGGGATGATATATCAAATGGTTATAGTTTTGAATTTTCTTTATATAAGGGTGATTTATTTCGACTAAAAATTGCCGATAAGTCAATTGTAGGAATTTTGCAAGGTGATGGAAAAACGAAAGTTGAAACAACTGATGAATATTTCTACTATAATGGATTTGATCGCTCTACAAATTCGATTTCATTTAAAACACATGATGATAGTATTAAATTTAGGAGTATAGGCTTTCAATCTGCAACAATATTTGAAAAATATAATGTTGATATGCTTGGGAATATAAACAAAGTAACAAGCAAAAAAAGAGAGATGATAAATAAAAAATAGGAGCAAAATATGGGTTTTATTAATATAATCGCATATTCAGCCAAAGATATAAAAATAAAAGATAAGCAACTTATATTATCAAATAATCAAGAATCTATTGATTATCCTTTGGAAGATGTGAACAGTCTTATGATAGAAAGTCAAATATGTAACATAAGCATTTACACATTAACGCAATTATCTAAATTTAATATTACAACATATTTATGTGATGAAAAACATTTACCATGTGCTTATTTACTTAATTACAATGGATTTTATAAGAATTTGGAAGTATATAAGTTTCAGACAAGTATTTCAAAACCAACACAAAAACAATTATGGAAACAACTTGTATCTGCAAAAATAAAAAATCAAATTAAAGCGTTAAATCTTTGTGGTATAAAAAATGATTTGGATAGATATATTTCAAAAATTAAATCGGCTGATACTGATAACATAGAAGCAATAGTTGCAAATCAATATTTTAAGTTGATGTTTGGTTCAAAATTCACAAGAGATCATGAGTGTTTAATAAATTCTTGTTTAAACTATGGTTATGCAATAATTCGTGGTCTTATTGCAAGAACGGTCGTTTCTCATGGACTTTTGCCATATTTAGGTGTTTTTCACAAAAACCAATTAAATGCTTTCAATTTGGTTGATGATATTATTGAACCGTTTAGACCAATAATCGATTTGTATGTGTTCCAAAATGTAAAAGATACACAAGGGAATGAATTAACCAGAGTAATAAAACAATCATTATTTGGTATGTTGAATTATTATATGAAGATTGATGGACAAAAACAGACATTAACTAATTGTGTTGAAATATTGGTGAATAGTTTTGTTCAAAGTATAACAAAAAATGTCGCAACCTTAAAATGCCCAGATTTAATAAAACTGGCATTACATAGTTATGAGTAGTTTTATGAGAATGTTGGTGTTTTTTGATATTCCAGTAAAAACAAAAGAAGAAAGAAAAATTGCGACAACTTTTAGAAAGTTTTTAATTCAAGATGGATATTATATGCTTCAATTTTCTGTGTATACAAGAATATGCAATACGATTGAAAATGCATTTTCTCATGAAAGCAGGCTAAAAGAACATTTGCCACCAAAAGGTCATGTTAGAGATTTGATAATAACAGAAAGACAATTCGCTTCAATGAAAATTTTATGTGGTAAAGGAAAGAAAAAAGATAAGAGAGTTGCACCAAATCAAATATCATTTTTTTAAAAAAATTAATAAAAGAAATAAAAAGAGTAGAAATAAAATTAAAATTTTTTAAATTTATATATGAAAAAATCGGCTATGTTGCCGATTTTTTCTCACCTTTTTTAGTTCACTATTATACCATACCAAATAAAATTGGGGAACTATAATACCTACACAAGCGTTAAAAATTACACGCTTATTATACCATACCAAATAAAATTAGGGAACTATAATATTATGAGTATAAACTATATCACTATCAGCATTATACCATACCAAATAAAATTAGGGAACTATAATCATAAAAAAAAGAAGGAAATAGCAAGTGCTATGTTTATGGATTGGCAAATAATATTTGCTTTTCACCCAACCTTCATTATTAGTATATTCATATTTTTGTAAAAAGTCAATAAATGAATCTAAAAAAAGTTGGTATGGTAAAAAAAAGAATGCGTACATAGGGAAAAATTATACCATACCAAATAAAATTAGGGAACTTATAATGAATAGAAAAGGTTTTAATAAAAACAAATATATTCCAATTAAAAAAAAAGATAAATTAAGTAAAGTGAATTATAATTTATGAAGAAAAAACAATTTTTTGGTATTTGTGCATATTACAAATATAAAGTTAAAATCAAATATTCTGGTCATTATTATTGTTTTACTGATTTAGAAGGTGATGGTGTTTTTGAAAATGATAATAGCATTAAGCAAAAAACATTAAGTGGGACTGAACTATTAAAATATTTTCTGAACACTTAATTGATAAAGAATTATGGGATTTTACAACAGATGGTAAAACATATCATTTCGGAATGTTTGAACCAACAAATGGTTCAACCTATGATTTTGATTATACAATCTTGGAAGAAAAATCGTGCCACCTTCATAATCCTAAACTTCAAAGATAAGCTTACGAAAATAAAAAAGCACTAACATTTGTTAGTGCTAATGATAGGAACTATCCCAAAAAATAATACACTCTAATGAATTTCCTATCAGGTTGCCACTGCTTTGCGCAACTGTCAATTAAGACCACCAAGAGTGATAATTAAATTATAAATAGGAGAAGATAATATGTCAAGAGTATTTCAACAAAAGAATAAGGTTTAGTTAGTTTAGAAATTAAGACTTCAGATGAAGTATGGAATATAAATAAATCTGGGAAAGCTAAATTAAGTAAGGAATATGATTTTTTTGGGAAAATAGACAAAGGTACTTCGATATTCATAAAAAAGACAAACAGGGATGGTAAAAGTGTGAAATATGTGGAAGATACATGCAAATTACCAAAATTTGCAAAGAATAAGATTGTAGATTTATTTGATAATAAAAATAAACGAGTTGTATATTTAGTAAAAAAGAAAAATTAATTAAGTTTGTTATATTGTTTCTGTGGTAATGTGAGCAAATCTTGAGTTGTCCACTTTTCCAAGATTTATCCATATTTCCACAAGTAGTGTGGTAATGTGGGTAACTTGCCAATGACCTTTGCAGAAATCTGCAACGCACTACAAGGGAAACTGTGGAAAATTTAGCATATAAATGAATCAAATGCTTAACACCTTTTGAATTATACTATACCAAATAAAATTAGGGAACTATAATGGTCTAAGATTAGGAATTATAAACGTAAGGATAAAAGAATGTGGTAAAAAAAGAATGCGTACATAGGAAATACCTATAACATTCGCACTCATTATTAGTATATTCATATTTTTATAAGAAGTCAATAAATGAACCTAAAAAAGTTGGTATGGTTAATAAATTTTAAATATAAAGTGTAAGTTTTCTTATGCAAGTTAGCATAAGCACAAAACAAATACTTTAAATTTGTTAAATAAAAAAGAAAATAAATAAAAGGTAAGGTAAGGAAAATGGAAGAAAAGAAAAATGTTAAAGTAGAAGATGTAAAGGTTGAAAAAGTTGAAGAAACAGTAAAGGAAGAAAAGAAAGAACATGTTAAGTTATTTGTAGAAAGAGAAAGTTTTACAGGTAGTGATGCAAAACAATATTAATTATATAAATATATTATACCAAATAAAATTAGGTAACTATAATTAGAAGATGGTAAATAATAAAAGCACTAACATCTGTTAGTGCTAATGATAGGAACTATCTCAAATACACCTCAGCGATTTCCTATCCGGTTGCTACAAATACTGCAACTCTCTTGTTCAAGAACTTTGAGGAATATATATATGGTACAAAAGGAGAGAATATATGTCAAGAAAATTATAGCAAAAGAATAAAGATTTAGTAAATTTAGAAGTTGTAACTGCAGATAATGTATGGAATAAGAATTAAATATTAAAAGGAAACCAATTTTATCAAAAGAACATGATTATTGGGGTAAGGTAAAAAGGGAATATCAGTATTTATTGTTCAAAGAAATAGAGTAGGTGAGAAACCTAAAATTAGATCATACTAAATAACATTAGTAAACTAAAATTCTAAAAGTTTTAAAGATATTAAGTTAAACTTGCGAAAATAAAAAAGCACTAACATTTGTTAGTGCTAATTGTGGAGAGTCTATGCACAAAGACCAAACATTCTCTCCTGTCAACTCGCAATTTGCAGTTGCTCTCCCGTTTCTTTGGAAGTATGGTCATTATAATTCTAACATATGAAGAAATATTATGTCAAATGTAAATAAGGTGATATGTCTAAGAAGAATAAAACTGTAAAGTTTATTCTTATAGTAAATGAGGATGGAACTTTTTTTAATATATAAAACAGTTAGCCTTCGCCTTATTTAATTTAAGCAAAAGGGGGTAAAATTTGGCATATCGCACTAGAAGACCTTACAGCACTAACAAGTCTAGACGAAGAAAAAAGAGTCTTACACAGAACTAGAAAGAATGGCTTACAATCTGGGTAAAGTTAAGCGTGGTTTGAGAAACCCAAACAGCAGAGTGTTTGCAAGTTACAAGAATGGTTGCACTGGTAAAACAACAAAAAATAGAAAACCACTAATTTAATGCTAGGGAGTTATATTTTTGAGTAAAAAATATTTACGAAAAAATGATATAAGGGTTGATTTAAATCCAAAGCATTTAAATCGTTTTGGTTATCCACATGATGCAATAATAACTGCAAGAAAGGGACATAAGTTTAAAGCAAATATAAAAACTCACCCTGAATATGTCAATGGTGTAAAGTGTTTAGATTTAGAACTATTTTTATCAGACAATGTAAAACATAAAAGGATAAGTCCGTCTTTTTGGCAAAATGAAAATCAGTTTGGAGATAAAAAAGGAAAAGCTCCCAAAAAATTGAGAGCCAAAATTAAAAAATATAATAAAAAATTTTACAAATAAAAAAAAGAAATTCAATACCCTAGCTGTGTTACCACAAGAAGTCAACTTAATGACTAATTGAATTTCTTAATTTGATTATATTACTTATAAATATAAATGTCAACCCTTTATAACAAACAAAATGGAGAAATTATGAATGTAGAAGATAAATACTATTTAAACATTGAAATTGATGAAAGCAAATTAGAATATGTTAAGAAAAAAAATATTTTGAAAACTGAATATCAAAGAATATATAGAATAAAAAAGTCTTTACTTAATAGTTCATTTGGGACTATGGAAGTAAGACACATAGAAAAAATATTTTTTCATTCTATTATTTAGATGATAATAAAAAACTACATAGTTTTGTTAAGGTTATAAATATTTCTTGATTTTCAATACTTTCCCTATTTCAATTCTTCTTGTTTCATTGTTTTTAACTATACCAATATATTCAGGATTGTTCTTTAAAACAACGAAATAAAAATCTAGTAATCGTAATTGATTAGAAAGTTCTTTAATATCAAAAAATTGTTTCACTTCTTGAATATCAAGTAAAACAATATTAACAAAATCTTTATGTTTAGTGTTAGACATTTTGTATTTTGCAGTTATTGTTTTAGCAAAATGTTTTTCATCTTTCACTCTATTTGTTATATCAAACATAATAAAATTCTTTTGGAACAACTTTTACAAAAAGCGAAGGTTAATTTATGCGAATTGTAAGGCGAATATTGAGCATATTGTTTCTTCTTTTATTTATATTTGTTGGACTATATTTGTTTGTCCCCAAATTTATGACTTGGACAAATAATGTTGTTTCAAATGTAAAAAAAAAGAATAAGTAGATGCCCCTTTAAAATATAATATTGATTATGAAAATAGAATTATAAAAGTTGAGATATAGGTAAAGAAAAAATGAAATAATTATTTAATAAATATAAAAATATTTCTTTAATAAAAAAGAGAGTAAAAATTACTCTCACTAAAACATATTAAATATGTTTTTTGTTCAACAAGTTAAAAACTTGTAATTGAGTCCACTTAGGTTATCTCAATCAGTAATAGTATATGTAATTTGTGGGAATAAGTCAATAAATTTTAAAAGTAAAAGGAGAAAAAATGTATAAAGCAAAGATACTCAAAATTCTAACTATCCATGGAATGCGCAAATTTAGATTTTATTTAATGATACATATATTTACTCTGGTAATGGAAAATTTTTTGTTAAATATTCGGATGCTGTGCAATACAAAAGGTACATTGAGTATAAAATATAAAACAGGGAAGTATTTTGCAAACAAGAGATGAATATTTTTATGGACAAAGTGAATATAGGAACCAGGTTATCAAGATAAAGGTAACTATAGAAAAAGTGTGGTAGTAGACAAGAATAAAGATAATGAATTGGCCGTAGTAAAATTAACGACTAAAGGTCGATTTCGTTTACTTGATTACGATAATGGCAAGAGTAGATATAACTCACAAATTGAAACATTAGATGACGAAGGTAAAAGTATAAGAGTAAGAGTTGGTAAAAAGTTTATTCCTGCTAACAAGAATAAAGATATGCCACAAAAGTATGTAAGAGAAATAAAAAATAAATGTTTATATGGTAATACTCCATACAAACAAGAAAATCATAGAAAATTGGAAGAATTAAAAAAGAACGATTAAAAATCGTTCTCAACCAACAATAAAATTGGACTATCATAGATAAAAGTTTATCTAAGTATTAGTAGCATATTCAATTTTTTATAAAAAGTCAATAAAATTTTTAATAAAAAAGAGAGTAAAAATTACTCTCACTAAAACATATTAATATGTTTTTTATCCCCAAGTTATATAACTTGTAATTGAGTTCATATAGATTATCTCAATCAGTAATAGTATATGTAATTTGTGGAAATAAGTCAATAAAAATATAAATAAAATAAATTTAGAATAAAAGGAGAAAAATATGAGAAAATTTTTTAATCTAATTACTACAAATTGAGTTGTCTTGTTATTGGAATTGTTGTTGTATCATTGGTTTGTGCAATCTTATTATACCATACCAAATAAAATCATGGAACAAAAGCATATTGATTATTGTATTTTTTCATTAATTTTATTATATTAATAATAATTAATTAACTATTGACAATTTATTCATTTTATTGTATCATAATTACAACCATTTCGACCATTCCGGTTATTGGATTTTTTGGAGAAGTAATTCTTTAGAATGGCAAAATAATAAGCAAAATAATTTTTGGCTGTATTTATTTTGTCATTTTTTTTATTAACAGTCAAATAAAATTTAAAAGGATGAAAATATGGAAAATTTAAGAACAATCAATTCAACCCTTCTTTTAATACAAAAAGAAGGAAAAATCTTGCTTGGAGAAAAGAAAAGAGGATTTGCAAAAGGAACACTAAATGGTATTGGTGGAAAACAAGACTTGGGAGAAACTATTGACCAAGCAATGGTAAGAGAAACCCAAGAAGAAATAGGAGTAACTCCATTAGATTACTCTATGGTCGGAAAAATCGCTTTTGATGTTTGGTATAAAGGTGAGCATGTGAATATGCTTGTTCATATATACAGATGTTCAAATTTTATGGGTGAAATAAAAGAAACTGAAGAAATGATTCCAAATTGGTATGATGAAAATAATATACCAACTGATAGAATGTTGGAAGATGATAAACTTTGGATAGAGTATTTTTTGCAAAATAAAAAATTTGTAGGGAAATGTAAATTTGACCCTAATATGCATATGCTTTCACACAAGTTTAAGATAGTTGATAATGTAAATGATAATGAATTAGAAACATTATAAGATATGATTGAATATGTATTCAATTATAATTTTCAACAATTTTAAATACAATGTTTAAAATTATTAAAAGTGTTCTAAAACTATTTTGAATTTATTTCATAATGATGTATACTTTTTACGAAATTATAAAAGGAGAAAATTATGAGAGAATTTTTAAGAAAAATTAAATCAATTTCACTTATAGAAGCATTAGCAAGTATTGTAATTGGTATTTTGTTTATTGCGTGTCCAGACTTTACAAAATCAACAATAGTATATTTGTTTGCAAGCATTGTTCTCGTTATGGGAATTATAAAATGTATTAGCTATTTTATGTATGGTATTGAACCTTTTGGTTTTATTTTAGGGATGGCAGACTTTGCTTTGGGAATAGTATTATTTGCTTCAGCAGAATATTTGGTAAATAGTGGTGTATTAGGTTTCACTTTTGGGCTTGTATTTATTATCAAAAGTTTGTTTTCAATGCAATGGTCATTTGATTGCAGAAGATATGGTGCAAAATATTGGTGGTTTGATTTCATAATTGCTTTGGTGATTATGGTATGTGGAATTATTTTGGTATGTTGTCCATCGGTTGAAAATGTATTATTGTATTCAATGGGAACAATTTTAATTTTGGAAGGTTTGTTTGATTTTGTAGATACATTTGTTGTTTCTGCAAAAATTAAAAAGGCAAGAAAAACATTTAAAGATTTGCTTGCAAAAGAAAACAATGTTATTGAAATTGAAAATCCTGATGATGAAAATAAAGACAATCAATAAAAAATAAGATAAAATTAAGGGGAAAGGCAAATTTTTGCCTTTTCTTTTTATTCTTCATAATCTTCTATCATATTAAAATTTTCGTGAGAAAGTTTTGATAGGTAAAATTTTTTACTTAAAGAAAATTCACCTTTATAAAAAAATATTGCTGTATCTTTTATATTTGTAGATAAGTTGATATATTCAACTTGATAAAAGTTATAACCCAAAATATTTAAGAATGGATTAATATAAAATAAGTTGTTTTTAATATAAACTATTCCAATTAAAATAATTATTAAAATAAACACAATAAACATACTAATTTTTTCAAGTTCAAATGTTAATGCAAAAAGGACAAATAATGAAAAATAACCTAAAAAATACTGTTCTGTTATGTTTTTTCTTGAAATTATTTCAATTTTTGTTGTTTTTGTGCTTTTATGTGCGATTGCTTCCTTTGCCCCAATAGTACCTAATATCATTAAAATTATGAATAAAATTAGTGAAATAGTATTTAAAAAATTCCAAGATAAATTTGCATTTATTAAGTCAATTATAATTTTTATTGAAATCAAAAAGTATAGTGGTACAAAAGCGCTTAAATATAATAAAATTTTTTTCATAATAATATCATATTCAAATAACAAAAAAATATTTTGTCATTATTGACTAAAACCATAAATAATGGTATCTTATTAATAGTAGGGGAAATATGGATATTCAAAATCAAATTGATAATTTGCCAAATGATTTAAAAAAAGCAATAAATCATATTGATAAATCTTGGCAAATTGAAGGTTACACTTTAACTGATGAAGATAAACAAATTTTAATAAATATTGCAAATGACAAAACTAATGCAAAAAATGAAATAGACAAAATTTTATCTAAATATAAAAAAGGTGATGCCAATGGACAAATATAAATTAAAATATGATGAATATAATGAAGATGAACAAGATAACCATCCATATTTAGATAATAAACTTGGTATTGTAGATAAATTTGAAATGCTCGATGTTGAATATAAGGTTACATCAATAAAAACATTAGAATTGTATAAAAAGAATATCATACAAAACATACCTATGACATTTGAAGGTTTGTGCTATATTCATAAGTATTTATTAGAAGACTTGTATCCTTGGGCTGGGAAAATTAGAGTTATGAATATGATAAAGGGTTCAAATACTTTTTATTATGTTGAAAATATAAATGAAGGGATAAATGATTTGTTTGATAGTTTAAAAAAAGATAACTATTTAAAAAATCTAACACCCAATGAGTTTGTTGATTTATTTGCTTATTATTCAAATGAGTTGAATATTTTGCATCCTTTTAGAGAATGTAATGGTAGGTCAAAAAGATTATTCTTAACTGAACTTGCAAGGCGTGCAGGTTACGATTTGGATTTAAACAAACTAGACCCGGAAAAATTAAAACAGGCTGATATTAAAGCTTTTGGTAGTATTCAAGATAGGGTGGCGCCAAATTTCTATGAATTAAAGGTTTTATATTCTACTGCACTTGAACCTATTGGTGAGCCATTTTCCACAGATAACTTAACTAATATTCAACTTTTAAGTCGTACACTTTGGGTATATGATAGAGAAGAATACAATAACTGGCAAAGGAAAAATCATTCAATGAAAACAGCAGAAAATAAATTGGAAGAATTGATGAGGTCAGATAAGGGTAGAGAAGAAATAATATATCACATAGATTGTGCAATGGTAGGTGCTAAACCAAAAAGTGTTTTAAAGTACTTGAAAGATGTAAAACAAGAACTTTTAAGTATTAATAATACAAAAATAAGCAAAAAGGAAGAAAGTAGAGATTTATAATTCATTTTTAAGCGTAAAGAAAAAAGTGGCATTTGCCACTTTTTTTCTTACTAAATTTTTACATATGAGTAAAATTAATTACACCATTTGAATAAATGATTGCAAATAAAAGCCAAAGCATACTTGCAAAAACTAGAATATAAACTATTGAACTCCAAATATTTGGTTCTGGTCCAAAAATTGCAGAAACAAGGTTATAGTTAAAAAATCCAATAAGTCCCCAATTTAGACCACCAATAGCAAGCAAAATAAATGCTATATAATTTACAATAATCATTTTAATCCTCCTTGCGATTATTTTGAGCAATGAAATAAAAAATATACAAAAATATTGACAAATAAGAAAACATTATGTACAATATTAATTGAATAGATGTTCAACTTGAGGTGAAAAATGGGAAAGAGTGTAATTTCATGTGATTGTAAAATGATTCATGAAGATGTTGTAAAAATGTATAAAAAGGGATTCTCTAAAAGCAAATCAATCATTTCGCTTTCAAGATTATTTCATATTTTAAGTGATAACACAAGAATAAGTATTTTAACAATGCTAGATGACAATGAAGTTTGTGTTTGTGATATTGCAAATATATTAGATATGACAAAAAGTGCAGTATCTCATCAATTAAAAGTCTTAAAAGATGCCAATTTGATAAAATGTAGAAAGCAAGGGAAAGAAGTGTTTTACACATTCTCTGATGACCATATTAAAAATATTATTGGACAAGCAATCGAACATATCTCTGAATAATAAAAATCACTTTTATAAGTGATTTTTTTGTGTCAAAAATTTATATTTATATGTATATATTTATATGAAGTATTTTTCAAATAAGATAATAAATAGACAAAACTTAATTGATAATTTTTTATATTTAAAGCAAAAATCACAAAAAGATATTTGTGCTGTTGTTAAAGCAAATGCATATGGACATAACGCACAATTAGTTGTAAATATATTAAGTCCGTTTTGTAATTTTTTTGCTGTGCAAAATTTATACGAAGCAATAAATATACGCACTATTAACAAAACAGCAATTATATTAGTTTTGGGTTATTGTATTGATTATGAACTGGCATCAAAAAATAATATTTCAGTGATGATAGAAAGTGTAAGCCAATTAAATGAATTAATTGAAATGGATATACCAATAAATGTACATATAAAAATTAATACAGGAATGAACCGATTTGGGTTAAAAGATAAAAATGAGTTAAAAAATATGCAAAAATTAATTAAAATATCAAAAAAAATTAAATTTGAAGGTATTTTTACTCATTTTTATAAAACTGATAATGAAAATATTACCAATAAACAGATCAATATTTTTAAAGATTATATTGGCATAATAGAAAAAGATTTTTCTCCAATTATTCATATTGGTGGCAGTAAAATGGTAAATTATAATGTTGATTTTGCAAATTATGTTAGATGTGGCATTAGTCTTTATGGATATGGTGAAAAATCATTAAAACCTGTGATGAAAATTGAAAGCAAGGTTATAAAAGTTTTTGAAATAGGAAAAGGAGAAAATGTTGGCTATCAAAATGGATTTATTGCAGACAAAAAAATGAAGATAGCTTTAATACCACTTGGTTATGCAGATGGTATTCCGCGAAATTTATCAAATAATTTTAAAGTTAAAATATGTGGGAAAAATGTAAAATCTATTGGCTATATTTGTATGGATTTATTTATGGTTGATGTTTCAAATAAAAATTTGCAAATAGGAGATAAGGTTTGTGTGTTTGATAATGCAAACGAATGGGCAAAAAAAGTGAATATAACAAATTATGAAATATTAACAAACTTAAATAATTCAAGAACCAATTTATTAATTGATTAATCTAACATAGTTTGATATACTAATTATATGAGAATTATAGCAGGAAGATTTAAAGGAAAACAATTACAATCTCCAACATCTGACAATATAAGACCAACAGGAGATAAAGTAAAACAGGCGATATTTACAAAGTTGCAATTTTTTGTGCCAGACAAAGTTGTCCTTGATTTATTTAGTGGCAGTGGCGCACTTGGTATTGAAGCATTGAGCAGAGAAGCAAAATTTGTATATTTTGTAGATAAAGATATTAGAAGCATAAAACTTACCAAACAAAACTTAAATGGGCTTAAATGCGATAACTACAAAGTTATAAATTATAATTATAAAAACGCTTTAAAAACACTAAAACAGAAATTGGATTTAATTCTTATTGACCCACCATATGCAAGTGGGGTCTACGAAGATTGTTTGGAAGAAATATATAAATTAGACCTGTTAAATGATGATGGTATAATCGTTTGTGAAAGAGATAAATTAAAACCATTTGAAAGTAATTATTTTGTAAAATTTGATTCAAAAGATTATGGAACAGTTACTGTTGATTATTATGAAAAACAAAAAAATGCAAACTAATTTGCATTTTTTATTGAATTTTTATTGAATTATTATAATTTTTTATAATCTCATTGCATTTTTTCTCACACAACTCTTGAGAAATATATCCAAGTTTTTTTTGATGCTTAATCGCTTTTAATTGTTTGTTAATATCTTTTGGATACTTGATTTTTACTTTTTTAGGTTTCTTTGGTTTGCTATATAATGGCTGTTCATCTTGTCCATCATCTTTTCTAAATGCAGATATTGTCATTAATATAAAACCAAAAATGCCAAAGAAAATACTTGTAACAGCAATAAATCTATATGGAACTAAATTTTTGTAAAACTGTTCTTTATTTTGATTTAATTTTTTTCTTAAATATATTGATATAATCGAATAATATATGCAATATAAAAAGAAGTATAATGTTGGTACAAGAAATTTTTTTGTAAAGAAATCATCTGGTAAATATTCTTTGTATGGGTGTAAAAAGTCAAAATAAAAATATAGCAATATTATCATTGATAAAGAAACTGCTATTATTAAAATTGTTTGAATTATTAAAAATGCTTTAATAATTGCTTTTTTTGACCCTAAATTCATATTCTATATAAATTTATCATTTTAAAAAAAGTTTGTCAAAATTATATGCAATATTTTTGTTTTATGATAAAATACTATACTTGTTAGGAGATTGGAATGAGAATAATAGTTATAACTGGTGCAAAAAGTGGAATAGGTATGGGACTGAAAGATTTATTCACAAAAAATGGAGATATGGTAATAACACTTGATAAGAGCATTGAAGAAAATACAGATACAGAGTATTTTTGTGATGTAAGCAATGAACAAGAAGTTATTGATACTTTTAATTGCATTGGAGAAAAATTTGGACACATTGATATGTTGATTAACTGTGCAGGGTATGCCGTTTATGGAGCCACAGAACTTATTGATACAAATAAAGCAAAGTCAATGTTTGATGTCAATTATTTTGGAACTTTATCTTGTATTAAAGGTGCATTAAAATTTATGAATAAAGGTTCAAGAATAGTAAATATAAGTTCAGCATGTGCATTTTTTGCTGTTCCATTTAGAACTCATTATAGTGCATCAAAGTCTGCAGTAAGTATGCTTTCTTATGGACTTAGAATGGAACTAAAAGATAGTGGTGTTGATGTTTTGTGTATTTGCCCCGGAGATGTTAGAACTAATTTTTCAAAAAATAGAGTAAAAACATTTGATACAAATTTTAGATATGGTAACAAAATTGAAGAAAGTGCAAAGCAAATTGATAAGCGTGAACCAAAAAGAATGACAATAGAATATGCAACAAAGAAAATGTACAAAATTGCAAACAAGAAAAAATCAAAACCAATGTATATAGTTGGAGGTTCAATGAAATGGGCATATCTTGCGAACAAAATATTTCCATTAAAATGGATTTTAGGATTTACAGGTAAGTATTTTTGATGCTAAAAAACAGCAAGAAAATTTGCTGTTTATTTTTTTATCCAAATATGGTAATGTGGACTAAATGTTCCATAGTGAGTTAATTCTCTAACTTCTTGCACTCTTATTAATTTAAAGTCATTAAAAAGTGTTAAACAATCTTCATCATCAATATAAAAATGTGGTATTCCGTTTTCTGGACCATCTTCAACTCTTATTCTTGTATTTTCATCAACATAGGTACATTTTGGGTTAGTGAACCAAAATGATTTTTTTGAACCAAGGGTAAAGTATGCTTCGCCATCTGGTTTTAGCACTCTTTTTATTTCATTTAAAGTTTTCTTAAATCCTTCAATATCTGTGTGCGATATAACATTGTAGGCAATAAGTCCATCAAAAGTGTTGTCTGGGTATGGGAAATTTAGCATATCAGCAACTACAAAATTATCAAAGTTTAGGTTTTGTTTTTTTGCATTTTCTTTTGTTCTCTCAACGCTTAACTCTGATAAATCAAAACCATCAAGACAAAACCCTTGCTTTGCAAGATATATGCTGTTTCTTCCATAACCACAACCAACATCTAAAATCTTTTTAAATTTTTTATTTTTCCAATTATCTGCCAAATAATAAAACTCTGGAGCAGGTGAGTTCCAATATTTATCATCCTTGTCCACCATTGCCCAATTCCACGATTTTGATTCAATCATAACTATCCTTTTATTTTAGTATACCATAATAGCATAAAAAAGTAAAGTTAGATGTTGTTTTATAATAAATTTAATATTTTTAAAAAATAAAATACTATTTTGCATATTTTCTTTTCTTTTTTTTAAAATTTTTAGTATACTAAAAAATATAGGAGTGACACATGGACAAATTTTCAACAGAGAAATATTTTGAAACATTAAATAAATATTGGCGTGCAGCAAACTATTTGAGTGCTGCTCAATTGTATTTACTTGACAATCCCTTACTTCGTGACCATAAACTATGCGAGGCAGACATAAAGAAAAAACTTGTGGGGCATTGGGGAACGGTACCTGGTCAAAATTTTGTGTATGCTCATTGCGATAGAGTTATAACAAAATATGACCTTAATATGATTTTTATTTCCGGCCCTGGACATGGTGGAAACTTTTTGGTTTCAAATAGTTATCTTGAGGGGGTATATAGCAAGGTATATCCAAATATTTCGCAAGACAAACAGGGTATGCAAAAACTGTTTAAACAATTCTCATTTCCAGGAGGAATAGGCTCTCATTGTGTTCCAGAAACACCGGGGTCAATTCATGAAGGTGGAGAACTTGGTTACAGTCTTGCTCATGCATATGGTGCAGTGCTTGACAACCCAAATCTTATTGCAACAGCAGTCGTTGGGGATGGAGAAGCCGAAACCGGGCCACTTGCAACTTCTTGGCACATAAATAAGTTTATTGACCCTGCTCGTGATGGTGCAGTGCTTCCAATACTTCACCTAAATGGTTACAAAATTAGCAACCCAACAATACTTTCTCGTATGTCACACTCAACAATTCAAAAACTTTTTGAAGGCTATGGTTATAAACCATATTTTGTTGAAGGTTCTGACCCTATGACAATGCACAAAGCAATGGCAAAGGCAATGGATAGTGCCATAAAAGACATTTTTGACATTCAAAAAAAGGCAAAAGAGAGCAAGGACTATTCTTACACACCTTTCCCAATGATAATTCTTAGAACACCAAAAGGTTGGACAGGCCCAAAGGTTGTTGACGGAAAGCAAATTGAAAATAGTTTTAGGGCACACCAAATTCCACTTACAATGGAAAATGAAAGTCACTTAAAATTGCTTGAAAAATGGTTAAAAAGTTATAATCCAGATGAACTTTTTGATAAAAATTACAAATTAAATAAAGAAATTGCCGAGATTTTACCAAAGGGTGACAAAAGAATGACGGCAAGTAAATTTGCAAATGGCGGGCTATTACTAAAGGAATTAAAGACTCCAAGTCTTGAAGATTTTGAAGTAAAATTCTCTGGGCATGGAACAATGAAAACTCAAGATATGTACGAACTTGGTGGGTACATCAAAGAATTGTTTAACGAGAACAAAAATAATTATCGAATATTTAGCCCAGATGAGGCAATGAGTAACAGACTTTACAAAGCATTTGATAATGAGAATAGAACATTTGCAAGCAAAATTTTGCCAACTGACGAAAAATTGGCACTTGATGGTAGAATAATGGACTCTATGCTTTCGGAACATATTTGCGAAGGTATGCTTGAAGGGTATATCTTAACAGGTAGGCATGGTATGTTTGATAGTTACGAAGCATTTGCAACAATTGTAGATAGTATGGTTGCTCAACATGCAAAATGGCTTAAGGTATGCAACGAAATATCTTGGCGTGCTCCTATTTCTTCACTAAATTTAATTTTAACATCAAACATTTGGCAACAAGACCACAATGGGTTTACGCATCAAGACCCGGGATTTTTGGACCATATTGCAAACAAAAAGGCAGATGTTGTAAGAATATACTTGCCAGCAGATGCAAATTGTTTGCTTTCTTGCTATGATCATTGTGCAAAAAGCAAAAATTATGTTAATGTTATTGTTGCTTCAAAAAGAGATTCATATCAGTGGCTTTCTATGAAAGAAGCAAAAGAACATTGCAAGAAAGGTGCAAGCGAATGGAAGTGGGCAGGACTTAATAACACAAAAAATCCAGACCTTGTTATGGCATGTTGTGGTGACACTCCAACACTTGAAACTTTGGCCGCAGTAAAACTATTAAAACATTACTTGCCAAAACTTAATGTAAGGTTTGTTAATGTTGTTGACCTTATGAAACTAATTTCCAGTGAATCACATCCACATGGACTTACTCATGAAGAATATGACGAATTATTCACAAAAGACAAGCCAATAATTTTTGCATTTCATGGCTATCCACAACTTATACACCAATTAACATACAATAGGCATAACACAAATATCCATGTTGCTGGATATAGAGAAGAAGGCACAATTACAACACCATTTGATATGCGAGTAAGGAATCATTTGGATAGATATCATCTTGTATTAAAAGCATTAAGATACCTTGATATAGATAAAAATACAAAAACAAATATTGAAAAAGAATTAAACGACAAACTTGCAAAGCATTATGACTATATAAGAGAATATGGCGTTGATATGCCGGAAATTGAAAATTGGAATTGGAATGAAAAATAAAGATAAACAAAAAAGAGTTTGCAACAAAGCAGACTTTTTTTTGTTACAATAAAAAGTCGTAGTATTAAAATTGCAACAAAAATGCTAAGTATATTCAAATATTCCTAATAATTAACATATTTGTTTGACAAATTAATGAATTTTTAATATTCTAAAAAAGTAGGAGGGAATATGGCAAAGAAATCTTCAAAATTTGGTAAAACGCTTGCAGACTTTCTTGCACTTGTGCTTTCTGGTGTAGTATTTGGCTTGCTTGCAATGCCTTTTATTAGTGCTAAAATGACAATACTTGGCAAAGAAGTTGTTAGCAATGCATCAGGTTACGACCTTTTAAACTTTGATGCAAATGCAAGTCTTGCAACAGTTGTTTTATTACTTATCATCTTCGCATCACTTATGGCTGTTTGTTCAATTTTAAAATTGTTATACGATGCAAAAATTGTTTCAAACAAAACATTTGGCAAAGTTGTTGGACTTGGACTTATCCTTATGGCATTTGCAGTAGTTGTTATGGCTATTGTTGCAATGATAGTTGTTCCATCAAATTGCGAAGCATATAGTTTTGGAAGTGCTAGTGCTGGTAATTACGCAGGTTGGTTTGCTCTTGTACTTGTTCTAGTTGATGCACTTGCTGGACTTATTGCAAGTTATTTTGCAATCAAAAAGTAAATCTAAAAGTGTAGATTTAACGCAGGCTAATTGGCTTGCGTTTTTTATTTTGTTGATTTATTTAAAATAAACAAAATTTAAAAAATCATACAAAATTTTGTCGAATAAAATACTCATAAGTATTGACATTATTGCAAATTATTAATATACTTAATATGCTTTAAAATTTAGAAAAGAGGTTACTATGTTAATTATTATTTCTGGGTCTGCTGGCGTTGGCAAAAATACTGTTATAACAAAAATTTTGGAAAAACATCCAAACATAAAATTGATGCAAACTTGCACAACTCGTCCACCAAGAAAAACGGATGGAGCAATGCACAATCCATATATATATGTAACAAAAGAAGACTTTGAAAATAAAATTAAGAATGGCGAACTTTTTGAACATGAAGAAATTCATCAAAACTTTTATGGTGTGCTTAATTCTTCAATAGACGAGATAGCAAAAAGAGAAACTCAT
Source organism: uncultured Clostridia bacterium (assembly GCA_945937975.1). Classification (GTDB taxonomy): domain Bacteria; phylum Bacillota; class Clostridia; order Christensenellales; family UBA1242; genus UBA5893. Next base: position 371 of record CAMEUD010000009.1, on the reverse strand, counting down.
TATATAAAAGATATTGGTGTTTTGGGTCAAACAAGATTAACTCTTGCATTAAAAAATAAGGCAGAAGTTTTGTCAATATTTTTAACTGCTCCAAAAGATGAATTAATTAGAAGATTAAAAGAGCGTGGCGACCACGATATAGATTTAAGAATTTCAAGAATGGAATTTGAATTAAGTTATGCCAAAAATTATGACTATGTTTTGGAAAATATCAATTTGGATAAAACACTTAAAAAGATAGAAAGTTTGATAAAAAAACACGAAAAAATTGAACAAAAGAAATTTCCAAAAGAAGCAAAATAAATGCTTCTTTTTTTAAAAAAATGAAACTATAAAAAAGCACTGACAAAATGTCAGTGCTTTTCAATTTT
>CAMEUD010000008.1 GCA_945937975.1 uncultured Clostridia bacterium | reverse complement strand
TTGTAAATGTTAAACCTCTACTTCTTAATTTTACATTTTGGATAACATTCATATCACCATAAAACTCTTCACCATATCTTTGTGCGAAAATATCACCATCTGGCTTATGTTGAGATGCAAGTGCATCACCAACAGAAACACCACTACCTAATGACATACCAGCAAATTTTAATGCATTTAATACAGAATTCTTTGCACCCATTTGAAATAAATTTGCTTCTCCAGACATAAAAGAATCATCAACACCCGCTCTATCACGCATTTGAGCCGCTAAACCACCATCTGGATTTTGGAGTGATTCAACCTTCGCTTGTTTATCTTCCCAGTTTGCACCATAATCAAATTTCAATATTTCTGAAAGTTTATTTCCAGTTTGTTCACCCATATATGTCACAGCGGTTGCAATATTAACAAATGTGTCTGGGAAACCATTCATTGCATTTGTCAATGATGCTGGTGCATCAATTCCGAACATATGGTCTTCACAAGGTCTTGTATATCTTCTTAATGTTACCATATAGTTATTAGGTATCTGATTATAATATTTCAGATATATAAAATCTTGCATCCTATATTTCGCAAGACCATACTTATCAAAAGTTGGGTCACTATAATACTTTAAAATATTTTGATATGTTGGATTTTGTTTGGCTTGTAAAAATTCATTCATTGTTGTAGATCTATTTTTACATCTCAAATAATCATTATAATCCGTAAATTGTGTAGCATTGCCTGGTAATGCGTAAAAATTATAAATCGTACGATAATTCACAGCGACATGTTCATTCATAATTGAATGGGGACCAAGTATGGGTTTACCCTTATGTTCCATAAATTGTAATTTTGAATTATTACCACCAATAGTTTTTTGAACATACTCACCACTATAAGGCGAAAACCTTGCATCAACTGAACACGCATCAAAATAAAAAGTATTAGCCATATAAAAATATATATATATACTTATTTATGAAATAAATACATAAATATTTATATAATTAGTATGTTTTATGGCAAAAAAGAATACATCAACAAGATATTTTCAATTGACAAATGATATTCTATTGGAATATACATATAATTATCAAACTATTGATTTAGGTGGTAAAAATAAAATATTAACAGTAACACCTGAATTGGAGTCTTATAATTATTTCTGTATGCAAGATGTAAAACAAAATGTTACAAATATAAAACCTGATAATATACTTCTTCCTACAAATTCATCATTTACTAAATTTGTAAAATTATATTATAAGGACAACCCATATGCTCTCGCGAACATTAAAGATGATTATGACTTAAAAGAACATTATTCAATTAATCTACCACAAGAAAATCCAGATTTAGGACTTCCTTCAAATCGAGTTATTACAAAAGTTGATTTTGATAGAATTAAAATACATTTTACTGGTGGAAATTATTTTGGTGATTATGAAAGTTTACTTATTGACGCATTCATTTATGGTACAAATAATCACAAGACATCTCTTGCGTCTTTTTTGATTCAAAGAACTGATAATGTAAAATTGAATAATAATCCTATGTTGTTAAACCAAAAGTTATATACAACATATTTAGAATATTTCATTCCAAGTATTACATCAATTTCATCAGAACTAAATATCTTAAATTATGAAAATGTATTGTTCGGTAAAGACAACAAAACCATACAAAACACACCATTGAGTGTAAATATATATGGTGTTAAACAATCATATTTCAATTATAGTTTTAATTACTTTAATGTTGAGAAACTTAATAACATCATTATACCTAATAGTGACTTATTTGCAAACATTTATATTGATATCAAAGAAGCTACTGATGGTGACTATTTCGTAATTAACACTAAAGTATCTAATTTTGATACATTGTCTGCATATATCAATAGTATTACTGATACACCAGAAGCATATATTATTTTACATGAATTAACATTAAAAGAATTTTATACAGATATGTATAATAAAGTTCATAGTGTAGAAACACACAAAGAACATTATATGGTTAATGCAGCATCCTATAATGAAGATGAAAAATTAGAAATTAATGAAGGTGCTATAGATAACTCAATGTATTATAGACCAATATGTTTAACTTCTGACAGATGTGTAAGGTTTGAAATAAAAGATGTTATGAAATTAATCAATACAAAAGACAATACAACTGTTGTAAAAGAAGGTACATTAATGTATAATAAACCAGCAAAATATGGGAAACAGATGTTAAAATTACATCTTGGTGAACTTCCTGCACAAGTAAATGTATTTAATAAAAGAAGTGATGAAAATATTGATAAAATTAATATTGTTGGTGGTAGTAATGCAGCAACTATTGAAAATCATCAATATACAATTGGAGTATTAATAGAAAGTAGTGATATTAAAGCAACTGTTGAACCTTTACAAGTTCGAGATGTTGTTACAACATTAGAAGATTATTAAAAAAAATGATGGATTTGAATCCATCATTTTTTAATCTTTACTAACAGGAATTATTCTATAACTCCTATTCAAATCATCATTTTTTTGTTTCAGTGATTTGGTTTCTTCACTTTCTTCTGAATACCCTTGTGAAATTTTTCTTTCCCAAAAAGTCGCATAATCTTCAACAGTACCTTGGTAATGTCTAATTTTTTTAAGTATAAAATCTTCTTTATTTGTTTCCATATAATATTTATGTTTTTTGTTATATTTAGTGTATGAGTAAAAATTATTATCAAATTTTAGGTGTAAATAAATCAGCCTCACAGGATGATATTAAAAAAGCATATAGAACTTTAAGTAAAAAATATCACCCAGACAGAAATGGTGGGGATGATAGTAAATTTAAAGAAATTAATGAGGCATATTCTATACTTGGTGATGAACAGAAAAGAAAAGAATATGACAATCCTCCAAGAAGTTTCTTTGATGGATTTGATCCATTTAGTTTTGGTCATTTTGGGAATTTTAGACAAATGGCTTCAGACATACAAACTTTAATAGAAATACCTATTGAAGATGCATACTTTGGATGCAAGAAACATATCAGGGTTGGTATGAAAGCTATCAACATTGATATACCAAAAGGTACGAAAAATGGTCAAATTTTACGTGTTCCTAATATGGGTGTTAAAGGATATGATGTATATGGTAAAGAAGCTGTAGGTGATTTGATTGTAAAAATTCAAGTTAACCCAAATGATAAAATGTGGTTGAATACAGATGGCACACTTGAAACAATGTACACTGTTGATTGGATAGATGCCATTTTAGGAAATGAAACTACAATAAACATATTTGACAGAGTAGTTAAATTTAAAATACCTAAATATACACAAAATGGTGGATATACAATCATATCTAAAAATGGATTTAGGCAATTTAAAAAAGATAATGAGTTTGGTAATTTAAAAATTAATTTTATTGTCAAAATGCCTTCAAAATTATCTGATAAACAAATAGAATTATTACATCAAATAAAAAAAACGGTATGATTGAATAGATAACTATTGAACTATGGTTAAAGAAAATTCAAAAATTACTTAAATAAAAAATCCCAAGTTATCTTGGGATTTTTTTTACCTTTTATTTAAAAAACGAAATCAATCAAATTATTTGCATTGTTATTATCACATATAAAATCAATATTAATATTAACTTCATACTTATTACCTGTGATTTCTCGTGACGAAAGATTCTTATCTTTTGAATAACCTTTAAACGCCTTTACTACAACACAAATTGTATCTATATCATTTGCTTTTGTTAAATCCGCAAAATTGCTTCTACCGATATGTAATTTACCCGGTTTTTCAACAACAACATCTGGTAAAATTTTTTCTTTAAATGTTTTACATAAATTTTCTGGAGTCATATTATCATCCAAAATAAAACCATTAAAATTTACACCATTAATTACATTATGCATTAAATAACCAATTTTTGTATGTTCTTTATATAAACAATCAAAATAAAATGGTATTCTTTCTTTTATCAACATACAAACAACTTCATCAAATGAACCTTTCATTTGATTAATTGTAATTTTCATATTTTCCCTTTCGGCTCTATAATTTGTTAATGCACCTTCATTTATAAAACCATTGAATGTAGGTAATATCATAATTTATAAAATAACTTATATTATATTTATGAAAAAACATAAATACATTAAACAAAATATAATTACATTTATAATATGAAAGATATTAAAAATAAGATTCAACTTATTATTGAACAATCAAATGTTGAAAAACCAGCATGTAAGAATTGTAAATCTTATTGTGACGGTGGATGTACTTTTGGTTGTGTAAATGAAAGAAATGGACAAAGTTACAGATTTTCAAATAAAAAACTTACAAGTCCAGAATATTCTTGTGACAATTTTAAACCTATATATGAATTTAATGAAAGAACAATAGAGACACTTCAAGATTTCATTTCTGATATTGATAGAGTTAATATGGGTATAAAAAATATTGATTTATTACTTAATAATAAAATTGACGAAAACGATTTCGTTGACATAATGAAATAAATATGATACTGACATTTGAAAATTTTGTAAATGAAGAGTTAAATTTATCATATGAAACACACGATAATTTCACAGAAATTGTTTTTGAAGATAGATGGTTTCAATATGATTCAGATGATGATATAATTTATGGATATAATAATATACCAACAGATTTATCTAAAGGATTTACATTCAAACCTAATGAATGTGTGGTATATGTTGATAAAAAAATGATTAAGTATGACATTAACAATCCTATTTGTATAATATCATATGATTTAGATACTGCAACTATTAAAGTATTTACAGATAAATCTTTGGATTATTTAAAACATCTTGATTCTACAATAAATGGTGATTTTGAACAACCAAATACACAAAGAAAAATACAAAACATTATTAATCAAGATGATAATAAACATCATTTAGTAATCTATGGAAACAAATTAATATCATCAACATTTGATATAATAGACGAAAACTAACTATTACCACATATAGTTATTGTTTGATGACAGATGTATTGCATTTGTTAAGAGTAAGGACATCACTTGGACAACAAAAATACACTTATTAATAAAAAAAGGTTGGGAATATTCCCAACCTTTGTTGTACCCGTAGGTGTAAAAAAATGCACTACCTATCATATTGGCACAAATTTTGTTATATTTATATTAGATATATAAATTAAACACTATTTTATTTATGAAAACTAAAAAACATTTTTTTGTAATGTATAAAAATTTCAATAATGGTGAAATTGAAAAACATGATGTTTTTCCATCATTATATAATCGTATTTTCACATCTGCTGGAAAATTGTCAAAGAAATCATTTTATACATTTGATGATAATTTCAATAAAATGCCAATCACATCAAAAGAACAATTAAAAAATTTTATTATTAGCCATTTTGCATATCATTACAGGTGTAAATGTGAATGGGAATTTATTGTCAGTGACTGGCCTCCACGTGATAATCCAAGAGAAAAAAAAATTGACGCATTTCAACAATTGATGTTGAATATTGATTTAATTACTGATTTAGTCTGGGAAGATGTGGAAAAAAAACTCAAAAAATAATCAATTTGTAGATGAACTCACATATGGTTTTGAATTATTGGGGTATGGTATAACTATTCAAACCCAACAAGAATTAAAATCAATGTTAGAAAATTCAGAAATTACTGATAATTTTCCAATGATTTCTTATGAACAAACAATGGAGTCAGAATTTTATTCAGATATTTCTGAAAGTCATTTCTTAAATTCAGAATCATATAATAATCTATGGTTAATATGTGACAATGGTGATGATGTTGTATTTATATTATCCCTATCGTCTAAACACTCCAAACTTATAATTGATGTGTTTGAAATTTCTACAGTATACAGAAATCAAGGATTGTCAAGATTAATACTGAATACACTTGAAGAAATTAGTAAAGAGTTCTTTAACACAATCGAATTATCCGCATTTGATTCTAAATCTTTTGATTTTTGGACACATATTGGTTATATTGAAAACAATACTAAACTAATTAAAATATGGAAAAAATAAAAAATTTTTGGCACAATTTAAAACGAAGTTGTCGTTGGTTTAAACGGATGTGGAATAATTATGATTTTGATTCATATTTTTTGATTCAGATGATGGTTGATAAAATGAAAGATATGAGATATCAATTTGATTACATTGATGCTAAATTTGTTGATTTACGTCATCAACCATCATATAATGACAGTAATATAATAATAGATAGAATTGCCGAATTAGACAAGGCTATTGAAGTTGGAGAACGATTACTTGATGATGATTATTTGATACAGCACCCTGATGTTGAAAAATGGTTAAATGAAAATCAACTTTTACCCATAAAAATGCCTGATGATATCAAAACGAAATTTATGAAGGCTTATTATGACGCAAAAGACGCGAGAGAAAAGGACAATATATTATTTTTTAACTTAATTTCACAAAATCATGAGAACTGGTGGACTTAATAGACAAAATGCAAATAGAGAAATAATAAAAATACTTTCTGAAATAATTGAAAAACATCCATATTACAGATTCGGTCAGATACTATTTAATTATAATATCTGTACGGGTAGGGATCCTTTTTATGATGAAAGTATTGATACATTAAACAATCTTATACAACAAAAACAAAATTTAGATGGAAAATAATATAATTAATTGGGATTTACATATTTCATATTGGCTTTTTATAATATTACTAGTACTAAAAATAACCAACACAGTAGATTGGTCTTGGTGGATTATTACTCTACCTATTTGGTTACATTTTGGACTTATGGCAATAGGATTAATAATTTTTATATTATTAATAATATTTTATTATATTTTTAAGAACAGAAACGGAAGAAAATGAAAAAAATGACAAATGTGTATGTATATACATTAGAATTTTCATATGATGAAAATACTAATAAAGTCAATACAACATTAAAAAATGATTGTATTTATGCGTGTTATCCAAAAAGAAATTATAAAACTAAAATGAAGCCCACTGATTTACCTGAACATTATTGTGATGTTCAGAGATATGGTGCGTGTCATAATATAATTAATAGTAAAGATGTTATCGATCTTAAATACACATGGGTGAAAGAAAATCACTTCATGAAAGATAGTGTATTAAGGATTTCTTATAGTGGAAAATTACAACCATATTATGATACATTCACATATGACGATAAAGAAATTACCTCTAAATTTGTCAGTTATAAAAATGTAGATGCTAAGGTATATGGGAATGACATATTAAAATTTTTGGGATATGTGCATAAATACTCTAACTATGACATTACTGAAATCAGAAGTGAATTCATTAAACAATGTGAATGGTTACGCGACAATGAACCAAATTTTGCTCCAGACACATCTGATTTTGGACAATGGTTTGATAATAAAATAAAATTATAATATATGGGACAATTATCATATCTTGTTAATAAATCAAATAAATTGATTAAAAAAAATATAGAATTAAAAAATCAAATAACTCAATTATTAATAGAACAAGAAAAAATTATTACGCAAAACAAAAAATTAAAATCTATTATTAACGATTTTGAAATACAAACCAAAAAAAATAAGGATATACACAATGATAATTTGACATCAGTATTAGCTGAAAATTATATATATGAAGAAGAAATAAACAATCTTAAAAAACACATATATGAAATAGAACAATCAAATGTGTCATATCAAAAACAAATAACTCAATTGGAAAATTCACTCCAAAATATTAATGAATCATATCAAAATGAAATTTCTGATTATCAACAAAAAATTCAAGAATTAGAAGATCAATTGAATTCTAATAAAAGGAAGATAAATAGAAAACAGAAATCTCGTATAACCAAAGATGAAAATTCAGATTAATATAAATTATTAAATTATAAATGAAAAATATTTTAAAAGTTACATTGAAGAAAGATGTGTGTGATAATCTACTATCTGGTAAAACTAATAAAATTTATTTTGACGTAAAACCATATTGGGTAAAAAGACTATCATCTGCATCAACATTTGAAGAATTGAAGACAGATCAATCATTTAAGGAATATGATGAAATTGAAATTAGTTTTGGTAAAGACAAGTTTACATACACAATTGAAAAAATAGAAATAGGTGTAAATGAAGAAAATACTGAAATGATGGTTGTAATTATAAACAATCCTAATTCAGTATTGGAAAAAGAAGTTATTTCAGATGTTGAAAAAGAAGAAACTCTAATCGAAGAAAAAGAAGAAGAAACTGTGAAAACATCAACAGATACTGTTGTCCAAAATCCAGTTGATTCTAATACAAAACAAATCGTTTCTAAACCACAAATTAACTTGGCTCAAGAACTTGCACTAACACTTGAATCATATACAACATTCCCAGATGTAATTCAATGTGGACCAATGGTAATTCTTGGACCCGATGGTTGGGTTTCTGGACATAATCGTAAACTTAAAAATGTACATAACACAGCTGAAGAACGAGTTTATATGAAAAATGTACTCATCCAACATGATTGTCAAACAGATGAGGACTTTATAACTAAAGTTGAATTATATCTGGAAAAATTACTCATATCAAATTATGTATTTTTAAATATAAATAATTGTAAATTAGTACATAAACAAAATAATACATATTTTTTATTACGAGCCGCATTAATTAAAAAATATTAATTATGAAAATTTGTGTAATTGGTGATATACATGGAACCACAAAATGGATAGATTGTTATCAACAAATACTAGAAAAAGACAATGATTGTGATAAAATTATTGTATTAGGTGATTGGTTTGATCCATATGAAAATATACCTATAAATATAATGTGTGAGAGGTTTCAAGAATTTGTATCTGATTTAAACACAGATAATCGTATTATTTCTATTCTTGGAAACCATGATTTATCAACATATATAATCCCTAATGATTGTACGAATAGAACCGTACGATTTGGCGAAAAAAAATCTATTATAACTGATTGTATCAAACAAATTATAGATAAGTCACAATTAGCATTTGTATATAAAGATTATATTGTCAGTCATGCTGGTTTTAGTCAAACTTGGTTCGATAACAATATAAAATATCAAGATATGCTTTTAAATAATCATATCGGATGGAAACAAGATGAACTTGCAGAATTAGTTTCTTATAGTTGTTGGGATAATTCTGGATATGGAGATGATATATCACAAGGTTGTACATGGATTAGACCATACTCACTTTGTATGGATGCAATAGATGGATATAATCAAATTATAGGTCATTCACAAGTGTCAGACATATCGTCAATTACAATATCAAAAAACAATAAAACCTTATGGTTTGTTGATAATCAGAGAAAATCAGAATATTTAACATTAAATATTTGAAAAAAGAGTGGAATTCCACTCTTTTTTTGTTATATTTAATTTGTAAATTATTAAAATATGATTAAAACAGATTTTCAAAAATTCGCAGCAAGCAAGGGTATTAATTCATTAAAATTGTATGATTACAATAAATTCATTAATGGATATGTTAGTCCTACAATTATTGAAGAAAGACAAATGCATGTGACTCAAATGGATGTGTTCTCTAAACTTATCCAAGAACGACAAATTTTTTTAGGTACAGGTATTGATGCGGATGTTGCAAATATTATTAATGCACAATTACTCTATCTAGATAGTGTTGGTACTGATGATGATATCACAATATTGGTCAATACGCCTGGAGGTAGTGTTATTGATGGATTAAGTATATATGACACAATGAATTATATTGCATCAGATGTATCTACAATCACAGTCGGTATGGCGGCAAGTATGGGTTCTATCATTGCATCATCTGGTACAAAAGGAAAACGATTTATTTTACCACATAGTAGATTTTTGTTACACCAACCTTTGGGTGGATGTAATGGTCAAGCATCAGATATTGAAATTGAATATAAAGAAATTCAATATATGAAAGAAGAATTATATAAAATTCTTGCTGAAAACACTGGACAATCTTTTGATAAAATCTACAAAGATGCAGATCGCGATTTTTGGTTAACTGCAGATGAAAGTGTAAATTATGGTTTAGTTGATAGTATTATTAAAAAAAGAACATAAATTATGACAAATTGGAACATTGAACAAATTCTTAAACACCCTATTAGTATTGAAGAATTAACTAAAACTCTTTATGTGATTGAGGATTTAAAAGATTGTAAATATCCTAATGATGAGATTTTGATTGGTGCATCAGCAATTATTCGTGATGAAATCTGTCAAATGATGGGTGGTCATATTACTGATGTCATTGATTACCAATAAAAAATGGGGAATTGATTCCCCATTTTTTTTATTTACCCCATTGAAATATTTTTGGTGTATATGTAAAGCCAATAGTTAAATTTAAACCAACATTAGGAACCAGTCTATGATTATATAAATCATATCCAAAACCAACACTTGGACCAATCGCTAAACCTATACCCTTTGATTTTCTAAAAGATTTTTCATAATTTCCATCACTTAAAGCTTGAATACCCATACCACTATTAAAAGTTATATTCGGATAATCAGTTCGCAAAGTCACAAAAGTTTCACCACTTTTTGTGTTTCTCTCTAACCAAGTTTCAACAAAAATGTTTTGGTTCAGACTAAAGTTAACATCACCAGTATGTAATAAACTATCAACATAATATTTCATTTCCATACCTATCGTACGACTTGAATTACCAAATACATCAGATTTATTAAACCTTATATATCCAGTATCAGTAACACCTTGAGCTAACAATATAGTATCAACTCTGATTCGTTCTATTTCTGTAGGTATGACCAATGTATCATGAATACCCATCTGTGTTTTAGTATATGATAGATATTCATAATTCTTTTTCTTTAATAAACCCACACTATCCATTAATTCCTGTTGAGTTAATTGAAATGCGTGTTTTTCTGCAATAGTTCTACCCAACTCATCTTTATATTGTTTTAATGAATCAGTTATAGCAGCAATATTATTATGTTGTCTATTAATATCTCTTTGTAAATCAGAATTATTATTACATGTATTAACACAACTCATAATGAGTAAAATAATCACTCCTAAAAGGATATAATCCTTAAACTTCCAAATTTTCTTTAATAGTTCCATATATTATTTATGTAATATTATTTTTGTTATATTTTATTATATTAAATATTTTTCGTATCTTTTTCATATAAAAATAAAATATATGTATACATTAAATATTACAGATTCTAATAAATTATATTTTACTTCAGACACTCACATAGGACATTATAATATCTGTCGATATTGTAACAGACCATTTGAATCTAGAAGTGATATGGATAAATCATTAATTGAGAACTGGAACCGAGTTGTTCCTGAAGATGGTATTGTGGTTCATTGTGGTGATTTTACATTGATACATAAAGAAAATATGGATAAATACCAAAAGTTATTTAACAAACTTAATGGTAGAATTTTATTGTGTAGGGGTAATCATGATATGATTCCATTGACAACAGAACCAATAGGTAAACTTATTGCGTCTGTGGATATCGCAATGATTGAAGTTGATGGGAAGAAAATTATGGCATCACACTATCCAATGGTTGCATACCCTGCGGATTATCAAGTGTTTGGACATATACACACATTGTCTGATGGACTTTGTCATGGTGTAGATGGAGATATTAATACAAAATTAAGGAAAACTCAATATGATGTTGGTGTTGACCAAAATAATTATACACCAGTATCTTATAAACAACTTTGTGAGATATTTAAAAATCGGGAATAAACAAATCAAATAAATTATGAAGAAAGAAATTTTAGATTGTGCATGTTATTCAATAGACCATACATATATTATCACATTTGACAAAGATTTTGATAATGAAAATATGGTATATATAAATCCACATCTTACAGATGGTGGTTTTTGGCATAGATTAAAATATGCATTTAAGTATCTGTTCGGTTGGAAAAGTAGATATGGTTGTTTTGATGAAATCATAATTAACAAAACGAATTATCAACCACTAAAACACATCATTAACTACATAGAACAAGACCCTAAATTATTAAACTAAAGAATATAATTTATCAAAAAAAAGAAAAATATGAAAATTTCAAAAAACGAACACTTTAAAGAAGAATATTGTGCGAGTATAGTTAGAATTGGTGAAACTTTTCCTATAGAAAACAAAGACAGAATTGTTAAAACATTAGTTAATGGTGTTTCTATTGTTATTGGAAAAGATAGTTTTAAACTTGGTGATGTTGCAGTTTATGTATCTAATGAATGTACAATACATGAATTATTCCTACACTTGAATAATATGTATGCGGATAGGGAACTTAACATAGATACAGAAAAGACCGGTTATTTCAATAACAAAGGTCGTGTTAGATGTATTAAACTTGGCGGTGTTCCTTCATATGGTATTTTATTGGATGCAGGTTCTATTGCTATGTTTGTAAATGAATCTATTGAAGATGTCAAACATTTCTTAGAAAACCATGTAGGGGAAGATTTTGATGAGATAAATGGTGAGAGATTTTGTCAAGTATATGTACCTAAAAGGAATGAAAATATGAACTTGTCAAAATCAGAGAAAAGACAAAAGAAACTTGCAAGATTTAAAATGCTCATAGATAATACTTTCCATTTCCACTATGACACACAAAGTCTTGAAAAGAATATTAGGTCTATCAATCCTGATGATTTGGTTGATATAAGTGTTAAGTTACATGGTACTAGTGGTATTTTTGCAAATATTCTCACAAATATACCTACTAATTGGTTTAAGAGAATGTGGAGAAAATATATCACACATAAACACGAATTTGACCAGAAATATAATATAGTATATTCTTCAAGAAAAGTTATCAAAAATGAATATATCAACAAAAACCAAAATGGTGGATATTATTCAGATGATGTGTGGGGTTATTGGGCAAAGAAACTTGAAAAATTTATTCCTCAAGATTTCTGTATCTATGGGGAAATAGTTGGATACACACCTAATGGTCAGGTAATACAAAAGGGATATGATTACGGTTGCGATAATGTCTCTAATGAAAAATCTAAACTGATGATATACCGTATTACTCAAAATGGTAAGGAATTGGAAATTTCAGATGTAATTAGGTTTGGGTCACATCTTAAAAAATATCTTGGTGATTTAATTATTGAGTATCCATTGTTATACCATGGTACCCTTGCATCCTTATATCCAGAACTTGATGTGAAAGATCATTGGCATGAGAATATCCTTGAGGCATTGAAAAATGAAAAGAAATTTCTTATGGAAGAACTTGAACCTATGTGTAATAACAAAGTTCCACGAGAAGGTTTTGTATTACGCAAGTGCAATGATGTCATCCCTGAAGCGTGGAAGTTGAAGTGTAACTCATTCAAATTCAGAGAAGCAAAACTTATTGATTCTGGTGAAGTTGACATTGAAATGACAGAAGCATATTCATAAAACTAAATAAAATCTCCTTTATATGGGAGATTTTATTTTTTTTATACATAAATAATATATATTTATTATAAAATACAAATATGAAATATCTGAAATATTATAATTCAATTATGGATTATCTTACAGACACAAGATTATACCCTGCTTTAAGTATGATATATGAAAAAGATGATTCTTCAAAATTTCAGCCATCTTCATATATATTTAATTATATTATAAATGTTTCTGACTTACCTTATACGATGTTTCCATATAGAAGGTTGGACTGATTATATTATTGATGAGAATTCTTTATTAAAAAGTGAACAAATAATAAGTACTGCAAATCGCTATTTAGTACACTCACAAGCAATCACTCCTACTAACGAGTATAAATTTATATGGTTAAAAACAGACAGAATACCTTATATAACACAACCATATTTTGATATTAATTCTGTAAGTATTGTTTTATCTAATAATGAAAATGAAGGAATATCTACATTAAGTTTAAATGATAATGATTTAGAAACTATCAAAATTATTGTAGAAGAAGATTCTTAATTTTTGTTATATTTAATATACATAAATAAAATTATTAAATTATGAGAAAATACTTTTTTTATATTGTAATTATGTCTATCGTAGCTATTGTTATCGGTATCCTTTCATTCCTTATCGGTAATGAAACTGGTGCACCTTCTATTGCTACAGCAGCCGCATCTGGTGCATTCAGTGGTGTTGCGATGGCTTTTGCACATGAATTTGGTCGTAATGACGCTGGTGCGTCTTTTGATGGTAAAAAGCTCGCTGTAACCATTATTGCAGGTCTTGTTGGCTGTTTTGGTGGTTTAATGATGGGTCTTTAAGAGAAAATTAAAGATATTATTTCAAAAAAAAAAAGAGGTAATTTTTTACCTCTTTTTTTGTATTCTTTATATCCTTTACTATTCTTACACACCAGAATTATTCATTAGTTCATCTAATTTTCTCGATATATTTCTTATTTCAACGTGCATACTATCTATCCTCTCATTCAAATCATTTAACGATGCTGCAGTTACTTCTTCGTCTTGTTCAATTATATCAGATAAATTAGATATCTTATCATTCAAATTATTTACATCCGATGCGTTTACTTCAGATAAATTAGAAATCCTCTTATTCAAATCATTTAACGCAGAAGCTGCAACTCTTTCATTTTGTTCAATTATATCAGATAAATTAGATATCTTATCATTCAAATTATTTACATCCGATGCGTTTACTTCAGATAAATTAGAAATTCTCTCATTCAAATCATTTAACGCAGAAGATACAACTATTTCATTTTGTTCAATTATATCAAGGATTTCATTATTTGTCAACTCACTCCATGAACCGTTAACACCTAAAAAAAGTTTCTTATCATTTGTAGTATATACAAATAATCCCTCATATTTAGAATCAAATGTGGGAAGTGGACCTGTTATTTTATAAAAATTAACTTTTTTCATAATATATTAAATTCTGTTATTATATTTATGAGATATAAATTATCATATTTTGAAAAATAACAAAAATGAGACAACTGTTATATTATATATAATAAGAGAAAATATTTATATTATTTTTTGTTATTATTATACTGAATAAAAGAATCAAGATATGAATATATTGAATTTATCATTAGAAGAAAAAGTTAATCTATATAATAGATGTAAAGAATTATATTATACGGGTGACAAAGAATCTCCATTAACAGATATTGAATTTGATGAATTAGAAAAAGAATTAGGATTAGAAAATAAAGGTTATATTGGTACACATCACCAAAAGTCATATACAGTGAAACATCCGTTTATTATGGGTTCACTTTCAAAGATACAAGTTAAATTTGATAAAGATAATACAATTCATTTTGAAGAGTATATACCACAAATTAAATCCTATTTGAACAAATCTTATGGAGTTAATAGAGATGACTGGTATTTTGAGATAACTCCAAAGTATGATGGTTGTTCTTTTGAAGCAGTTATTGATAGAGATTTAAATCTTGTATCTGTTTCAACAAGAGGTGATGGTGAATTTGGAAAAGATATTAAGCCTTGGTTTGAAAAAGAATTTGAAAATAATATTGAACCATATTTAAAGGATTTTTCTTTAAATAATTTTGATGATCAATCTTGGTTTTTTCTTGATAAATTGGTTTTCAGAGGTGAATGTCTGATAAAGAAATCTGTTTTTAAAGAAAAATATCTTGGTGATTTTAAAATGCCTCGTTCATTTGTTGCTGGTTGTATTGCTCAAGATTGGAAAAATACACCCAAACAAATTGAAATTAGAAATGACCTTTGTTGGGTTTATTATGATATTAGAGAGATATATGAGAATGAATCTATAATTGAATTGGATTATTCTGGATATATGGATGATAAGAATAAAAAATATATACCAACATATTCATATCTCAATATACCTGGATTTAAACCTAATTTATCAGATGGTTCTATGATGATTTGTAAATATTCAGACATTGGAAATTTTGATAATATTTACAAGGCATGGGAAGAATATAGAAAGAATTGTGAATTTGAACTTGATGGTTTTGTGATTAAACCTTGTGCTGTATTTAGATTACAAGACAGAACAAGAACAAGACAAGAAGATTGTGTGGCAATTAAATTTACTCCAGATATCGTTGATACTAATATAATAGATATTGAATGGAATGTTGGTAAAACAGGTGAATATTATCCAACTGGTATACTTGAACCCGTAGAGATTGGCGGTAAAATTGTAAGTAGAGTGTCATTGGCAAATTATGATACATCCATTACTAAAAAAACAGGAATTGGATCCAAAATCAAAGTTTCTCTCGCTGGTGACATCATACCATTCGTTATAGATGTTGTCGAACCATCAGACATATTGAATATTCCAAATGATTCTTATATTGTTGAAAACAAAAATGGTTTACATCTTATGAAAAAGATGACTGATAAAGAACAGATGTATGTTAAATTTCTTAATTCTGTTAATGTATTAAAACCAGATGGGATAGGTGAGAAAGTTGCTAAAAAATTATTTGAAATTTATACAACAGATAACATTGTCAACTTGATGACATTTCCTAAACTATGGCATGACCAACTTGATGATAGCAAATCATCACAAAATATAAGAAAATCTCTTGAAGAAAGAAAGAAAACACTAACATTACCTGATTATATTCAGTCACTTGGTATCGAAAATTGTGGTGAAAAAAATTCATTATGGTTGGCACAGAAATTATCTGGATTAAGAACAGATTCAAAAGGTATCCCCACAAGTATTATTGAATTAAGTAAAGATTCAGAATTTTGTATGATGATGATGAATAGAATTGAATTAATAGGTATTCCTTTATTGACTGAAAAAAAGAATGAAAATAAGATTCCAGTTATATTGACGGGTAGTCCAAAACCAACATATAATACAAAAAAGGAATTTCTTGCGAACTTTTCGCAATTCGTTGAAACAACCAATTGGGATGAATGTCAAATATTGATTACTGATGATATAAATTCAACAAGTAGTAAAATGACTAAAGCCAAAAAGAAAGGTATTCCTATTAAAACATATTTAGATTTCTGAACTAAAAAAGGATATTCAAAAAACAATTTATAACACAAATAATTTAAGTAGTCATAAATATCATATAATTTAATATATAGTATGATTAAAAGTATTACAATTAAAGAATTTAAAGAATTGTTAAAAAAAGGTATTGTTACTTTCCAATACTATAAAAAAGATGGTTCCGTAAGAACAGCAAAAGGTACATTAAAATCTTCTTTGATTAGTTATAAATCAGCTGGTTCATCTAGAATCCCTCCTTTTGGTTATGTAATTTATTGGGATGTTGAAAAAGGTGGTTTCAGAAAATTTATAGAAGATAATTTTATAGGTGCGGATTTAGATGTTAAAACAAGTGTATCAGAACTTGATGATACAAAAGAATTTGAATCAGAAGTTGAAAGTGTATATCATGATTTAAATGATATTTTATATAAAACATTACCTAGTTGGAGTAGTAGATATGGAATTGATATTGATGGTACACATCTTGATGAATTCCTTTATCAATTAAAAAAATATATAAGTTTTTAATCTTTGTTATACTTAACCGAAAGTTTTTTTTTCATTTTATATCACAATTAAAAAAATATTTGTTATATTTAATATGTGAGTTCATTAAAATGATGCCAAGATGATGGAATTGGTAGACATGACAGACTTAAAATCTGTTGGCTATTGCAGCCGTGTGGGTTCGAGTCCCATTCTTGGTACAAAAACTTGGTTCGGTAGCTCAGCTGGATAGAGCAACAGCCTTCTAAGCTGTGGGTCTTGGGTTCGAATCCCAATCGGATCACATAAATTGGAGATGAATTTTTTCATCTCCAATTTTCATAAAGGCAATGATATACTTGTTGACTATAAAAATTAGATAAAATGCTGATTTTCTTGCTGAAAATTTTGTTTTTTTTTTAATATTTTTAGTGTCTTTTGCATTGGATAAAAATATTAGAAATATGATTAATTTCAGTAAATTTAATTCATTGTATTCGGTTACAATGTATTTCAATACCGAATCAAAGTGTCAACAAGCAATTGTTGAATCTCGTTGGGTGATGATGTTGTATGCCATTATTGTTGTAAGCACCATTGTCATAAAAGAACAGATGAAAAAAGAAAGAAAATAAAGAGATTAATAAAACAATTGAATATGCAAAAATGGACATATGAAAAATGTTTAGAAGAATCAAAGAAATATAAAAGTCGTTCAGAGTTTTCTAAAAATAATAAAACAGCATATAATGCTTCTATAAGAAATAAATGGATAAATGATTTTGTATGGTTAAAAAGACCAGAAAATAAAAAAAAGAAATGGACGGAAGAAACAGTTTTAGAAGAGGCTAAAAAATATAAATCAATAAACGAGTTCAGAAAGTCAAATAAAAGAGCATATAATTTGTCTTGTGAAAATGGGTGGATTAAAAAATATGATTTTTTAAAACGTAGAAGTGATGAGCCTACATATGAAGAATGTTTAAACGAAGCCAAAAAATTTGATAGAAGGCATGTTTTCGCGTTAAAAGCTAGAAAGTATTATGATACTTCAAAAAAATATGGGTGGCTTGAACAAATGAACTGGTTAACACCTAGAATACACGATTATGTGAATGGCAAAGAAGATTTAGTATATGGATATTTTTTTAATGATTTAAATGCAGTATATATTGGAAGAACAATAGATGTTAAATCAAGGGATTACCAACATAGAACACAAGAAAACGATTCGGTTTATAAATTTTCAAAAGAAAATAATGTTGAAATACCACAAATGATTATAATTGAAGATAATTTAACCTTAAAAGAAGGGCAAAAAAGAGAAGGTTTTTGGGTTAATTTTTATAAAAAGCAAGGAAAAAATATTATAAACATAGCAAAAACTGGTAGTATTGGCGGACTATACGGTATAATCTTCACAAAAAAGAAATGTTTTGTACTAGCAAAAGAATGCAAAAGCAAAACCGAATTTATGAAAAAATATTGGACAGCATATGTTAAATCTTTAAAATATGGATGGATTGAACAATATAAATGGTTTAAACGACCTATTAGTTATAAATTAAAATGGACATATGATGTCACATTGAGAGAAGCTAAAAAATATAATACAGGGTCAGAGTTTAGGATAAAAAATAAAGGTGCTTATACAGCAGCCGTTAGGAATGGTTGGTTAAAGGATTATGGTTGGATGAGAATAAAAAATACAAAAGTAAAAAATATGATAGTTGAGTTCTATAAAGAAAATTTAGATTTTCCGTTAAGTGGTGGAGATACTTTCTCAAATAATAATAGAAAAAGCATTAGGAGAATTCTTAATGTATTAAAGAATTATATTGGTAAAAAAACTAATGTAAAAGTCAATATAAATGACAAACACAAAATTTTAATATCAAATCTAATTAATTTTTGTAAGTTAGAAGGAATTGATTATAATCAAATTTTAGAAATTGAAGTCATACAAAACGGAGAGACTTTTCAAATTATAGTAAATAAAGGTACTAATGAAAATGTCCAAATTTTAGAAATTGATTAAAGTAATATGTTAATGGCAATTAAAATAAGGCTATATCCGAATAAGGAACAAGAACTCAAACTGAATAAGATTTTGGGTTGCTACCGATTTGTCTATAATCAAATGCTTGCTATGAAACAAAGCAAATAATAGAATAAACAATATAGGTCAATAGTTAGGTATAGTCCAATATTTTTATTCAACTTAACCTATATAGGATATGTGAATATCTTAATGGGTGCTAACCTACTACTGACCTTCTTTTAAGACTATTTATAGTCAACAAGTATATCATTGCCTTTATGAAAATTGGAGATGAATTTTTTCATCTCCAATTTTCATAAATATTATAGTTGACTATTCTACAAAAAAACTTGCTAAACAAAGAAAGGAAAGTGAGTTGCAAAACCATAGACCCGACCTTGTGAATAGGTGTATTTGCAGAAAAATGCAATTAATTGATTACTAAATACTTATTGGTGTGACAGACTTAGGTTGGTTCTTTGGTATATAAGATTCCAATCTGGAATCGATGATACAAAATAAGGAAAGGGTAATTAAATTATGGTAAAATTTTTAAAGAGATATTTGACATTATTAATTATAATTCCTATTAATATAGGTGCCGTAATGAATAGTGATATTCAAATATCTAATTACAAAGTCATTGGTGAACAAATTGTCAATACTGCCACCAACTACATTGGTGTTAAATACAGATATGGTCATTCATCACCAAATGGTTTTGATTGTTCTGGATTGACACAATATGTTTATAACAAACATGGAATAAAAATTTCACGCACCGCTAAAGACCAATACAAACAAGGTGAAAAAGTGAAAAAAAATGAGTTACAATCCGGTGATTTGGTCTTTTTTCAAGGAAAAAAATCAAAAGGTGTCAGACATGTCGGTATTGTTGTTGACACACTTGAAAATGGACAGTTCAAGTTCATCCACGCTTCATGTAGCAAGGGTGTTCGTATCAGTTATTCGTACGAAACATATTATAAAATAAGATATATTGGTGCAAGACGAATACTGGTGTAAAATGCGACTTTGCATTTATTTAATATAGAGAATAGTTAAGGTGGATATAATATCCACCTTTTTTATTGTTATTTTTAATATAAAGTAATATTTAGGATGATGAAAATTACTACCCATTAAAATAGTGACAGAACATATAAAATAATGATAGCTTATGAGAATAAAGATTGCAACTGCATTGGTTTGCTTAGTTCTTTGTATATTGACAAATACAACAGGTACAACCTTTGCTCATAGTCATCAAAAAGTTATTAGTGATGTAACAAATAATAATGAAATGATGATTGAAGAAGATAGTGTTAAAGTTTCAGATACAATTAAAACAAAAATAGAAACAAATACTATTCAACAACAAAAGTCAAATCAGACATATGTTGTAAAGAGGTTAACATACTATTATCCTACTGGTCATAAAACAGCAACTGGTCATAGTGCAAAAGGACATGAAAAAATTGTCGCATTATCTCCAGACTTATTAAAAAAAATTCCATATCATTCAAAAATTGAAATTGTAGGTTATGGTGTATTTACTGTAGAAGACAGAACAGGTGGTTGGGTAAAAAGTACAGTTGATATATTAGTACCAAGAGGTTCTAAAATAAAAAATGGTCGTAATGTTGTTATCAAAATTATCAAAAAAGGTAAATAGAATATTCTAAAAATCTAAATATTATTAAATACAAAGTAACTGATAGGGTAGTAAACCAAAAAAATTGGTCAATTCAGTTACTTTGTATTTTTTTTTGTTACACTTAATATGTAAGTTTTTTAAAATGATACCGAGATGATGGTAGACATACAGAATTTATGATTGTGGACTATGCAACTATTAATGGTTATTTAATGATGAACCTAAAATGAAGTAAGTTGATAATGAATAAAGGTTAAACTTTGTTCAAATTTTAATAGATTGTTTCAATTGCAATTATGTAAAAAAAAGGAGAGAATTAATTCTCTCCTTTTTTATTAATATATAAATTTTCTACCTTTTTTTAGGAACACCTTCACATGTGAAGTTAGTGAAGGACAATTACTACAATAAAAATCCCCACCTACTTTTTGTGGTGCACCTTCAAGTGAGGTTAGTGAAGTACACCTACTACACCAAAAATCCCCACCTACTTCTTGTGGTGATCCTTCAAGTGAAGTGAGTGAAGTACAATCAGTACAACTAAAACATCTACCTACTTTTTGTGGAGCACCTTCAAGTGAAGTGAGTGAAGTACAATTCATACAACTAAAAGTCCCACCTACTTCTTGTGGTGAACCTTCAAGTGATGCGAGTGAAGTACACATACGACAATCAAAATCCCTACCAACTTTTTGTGGTGCTCCTTCAAGTGAAGTGAGTGAAG
>CAMEUD010000007.1 GCA_945937975.1 uncultured Clostridia bacterium | reverse complement strand
ATCAATTTTTACACCAATAATATTAACGCCATATTTTTTGCGAATGTTTAATTCGCCAATTGTTCTTCCTACCCATTTTTTTGTTACGGGAAGTTCATATATCGCATACTTTTCAGTTAACTCAATATAGTCAAAAACATTTTTTGTGCTATATTTAACTGCCAATCTTTCGGCAATATCTCTTTCTGGATAAATTACTTCGTTTGCTCCAATTTTTGTCAAAAGTTCGGCTTGAATATCTTGATTTGCTTTTGATACAATATATTTTGCACCAAGTTCTTTTAATAGTTCGGTGATAATAAGTGAACTTTCAAAATTGTCACTTATTGCCACAATGCACATATCAAAGTTTTCAACTCCCAAAGATTTTAACACAAGCTCGTTTGTGCAATCGCCAACCTTTGCATCTTGGAATAAATATGAATATTGATTAACTTTATCTTCATCGCTATCAATTATCATAACCTCGTTTCCAAGTTCAAGCAAAAGCTTTGACAAGTGCCTTCCAAATTTTCCCATTCCTATAACTAAAATTGATTTCATAAAATTCTCCTTTTAACCAATTAAAATATCTGCATTTGGTTTTGTTATTGGTGGCTCAACATATTTTTCATTTAACATCATAAACATTGAAAAACCACCAATTCTTCCCATAAACATCAAAATTATTAAAACTATTTTTCCAACCATTGAAAAATTTGCTGTTGTGCCCATTGCAATTCCAACAGTTCCAACCGCCGACACTATCTCATAAAGACATTCAACAAATGAAATCCCCATTTTTTCAACTGTTGGCATAATGATTATCATTGCAACTATTATCATAACTAAATATGTGTTTAAAATTGCACTGGACTGTTTTATTAAAGCATCGCTAAATCGCCTACGTTTTGTTTCAACACTTTTGTTTTTTCTTGCCATAGAAAATGAGTTTAGTATCATTACGGCAAAGGTTGTTGTTTTAACACCACCGGCAGTACTTGATGGACTTCCCCCAACAAACATTAAAAACAAAGAAACCATAATTGTTGCACCACTTAATGAGTTTTGTGCAATTGAGTTAAACCCAGCAGTTCTACAAGTGACGGATTGGAAAAATGAGTTCAAAATTTTGTCACCAAAACTAAATCTTGCAAGCTCGCCAGAATAATCGCACGCAAATGTTACAATTGCACCAAGCAAAATTAAAACAAGCGAAGTAATCAAAACAATTTTACTGTGAAGACTATAATTTTTAAACTTAAATTTGTTTTTAGCAATATCACGCCAAACAATAAATCCAAGGCCACCACAAATAATGAGTAGCATAATCGTGATTAAAACAAGTTTGTCTGTGGCAAAGGTTGTCATTGAAGAATATTCACCAAACCTTCCCATAAGGTCAAACCCTGCATTGCAAAACGCCGAAATTGAGTGGAAAAGAGAATAGTAAAGCCCTTCCCATACCCCAAGCATAGGTATAAACCTAATAGAAAGCAGTGCTGTTCCAATAAGTTCAATTACAATTGTTATTTTAAAAATTAAAAATAATAATCCAACAGCTTCATTAAGGTTAATTGCACCTGTTGCTTGCATAAGTGATTTCCTTCGATAAAATGAAACTTTTTTGCCCAATATAATGGAAATAATTGCAATAAAAGTCATAAATCCAAGACCACCAATTTGAATAAGTAACAAAATTACAATTTGCCCAAATAATGAAAAATGTGTAAATGTGTCAAAAACAACAAGACCTGTTACACATGTGGCACTTGTGGAAGTAAACAAGGCATCCAAAAATCCGGTCCATTGTCCAGATTTGCTGGCAATTGGCAAACATAATAATAGTGAACCTATAAGAATAACTGCCAAAAAACCAAGTGCAAATATTTGTATGTATCCTAATTTTATTTTCTTTTTTGATTTTATATATGCATTCATAATAACGTTATGTATTATATCACAAATTTGTAACTTTGACAATAAGTCAAATAAACATTGACTCTTGAAATAAAAATGTAAGCATGTTATACTATAAAAAAGGCAGTTTAGGTATGAAAATAGAAGAAATGTATATATATCAAGACATATTAAAAGAAGTTGACAAGGTACAAATTTCTGAGATCGACTTGCAAAAATATATATACGATGTTTTGGCATTAGCAAAAAAAATATTGAATATAAAAAATGTTAATTTAAAGTTTGAGTCAATGGAGGAAAATAAATTTGGTGCAAGTGACAATACGGATACCATCATTGTTAACAAAAACTTGCTAAAAATGAAGAATATATATGAACTAACAAAAACAATTTTTCACGAATGCAGGCACATTTATCAAGGGAATAGAACAAAAATAAAAATTGGTGAAAAAATAACACCAACAATCCCGCTTTTGTTTTGCGATGAAACAATATTCTATCTTGATAGTATTTTCACTCAAAGCCAATGCTACAATTTTTATTTAACTTCTTTTTCTGAAAAGGATGCGCGTGACTTTGCTAACGAAATGTGCTTGAGTTTGTATCAATATCTCGAAAAAAATATAAAAAATCATAATCCGCAAAAACTTGCAAAAATTTTAAGAAATGCTTGTCAAAAAGATATAAAAGTTGAAGAAAAAGAATATAGGGAAGCAATGTACAGTCAAGAATATGATAATGCAAAAATAAAAAACAAAGTAAAAACAGAAACACACAGTCTTATTGAAAAAGCAAAACAAGATGTAAAATATTTAAGAGAAAATCAAGAAGCAATTAAATCTACAAAAGAATATGCAGATTTTATTGAAGATGAAGAAATCCAAATGAAGATTTCACATATAAACTTTTCTTTTTTAATATTTGACCTAAAATTGTGTGCCTTGGTTTCCATATACTGCGATGATGAAATGAAAAAAGAAATATTAGATTTTTGTGTAAGCAATTTGGATAATGAAGCACTTGCCACAACTTGCATTATGCTTAATAATTATTCCACTTGGAACCCAACAAAAGAAGATGTAACATTTGCATTAAAACTTTTAAATAAATGGGGTTCAAATTTTGATGAAATATGCAAGTATCTTTCAAGATTTGACAAAAATGACCTTGCAGTGTTGTATGCACCAATTATTGAAAGTAAAATAACAAAAGAAAAATTAAATAAGAAATCTTCAAAAAAGATTGATGGCGAAAATATAAAATAAAAAGTTCACATTTGTGAACTTTTTTTATTTAAGTTTATTGTTTTTTATACACATAATAAGAATTGTAATATCGGCGGGGGAAACACCAGAAATTCTTGATGCTTGCCCAATGCTTATTGGTTTAACCTTGTCAAGTTTTTGTCTTGCTTCAAGCCTTAACCCCTTAAGATTTTTGTATTCAATATTTTGTGGAATAAGCAAGTTTTCTTGTTCTTTAAACTTCTTTATATCTTCTTTTTCTTGTGCTAGGTATCCTTCAAATTTAACTTCGGTGTTAACATAGTCAAGTTCACGCCTATCAAAATTATCAAAGATATGGAACTTGTGGTTTACTTTAAAAATATCAATATTGCTTCTCTTTATCATTTTGTAAATGGTTTGAGATGTGGTTGGAACACTTTCGCCATTTTCTTCATAAAAATCTTTTATTTCATCAACTTTAAATTTTGTTTCAAGAAGTTCATATATTTTCTTTACATCTTCTTGTTTTTTTGTGAAAATTTCCCATCTTTCATCTGTTACAAGACCTTGCTTTCTTCCAATTTCGGTAAGTCTTACATCGGCATTGTCTTGACGAAGGTGTAATCTGTATTCAGCACGAGAAGTCATCATTCGGTATGGTTCATTTGTACCTTTTGTAACCAAATCATCAATCAGCACACCAATATATGCTTGGTCTCTGCCAAGAATTAATGGTTCACGATTTTCAAGATAGTTGTTTGCATTAATTCCTGCAATAAGACCTTGGGCGGCGGCTTCTTCATAACCGCTTGTTCCATTAACTTGTCCAGCAAAGAATAATCCAGAAATGTATTTATATTCCAAACTTGGTTTAAGTTCAAGGCTGTCAATTAAATCATATTCAATAGCATAAGCATCACGCATAATTTGTGCATTTTCAAGACCTTCAATAGTTCGATACATTTGTTTTTGTACATCAACGGGAAGGGAAGTTGATACACCTTGAATATATATTTCATTTGTGTAAAGACCTTCTGGTTCAAGGAAAATTTGATGTCTTGTTTTATCTGCAAATCTAACAATTTTATCTTCAATGCTAGGACAGTATCTTGGGCCAATACCTTTTATTATTCCACTATACATAGGAGAACGAGAAAGGTTTGCTCTTATAATGTCGTGAGTTTTTTCATTTGTATAGGTTAAATAACAATTGCAAATATTTTTTGGTTGTTCTTTTGTCATAAAACTGAATGATTGAATATTTTCATTACCTTTTTGAATTGTTAATTTTGAAAAATCAATTGTCCTTCCGTTCATTCTTGCTGGTGTACCGGTTTTGAATCTTCTAATCGTAATTCCATTATCTATTAAACTTTGTGTTAGGTTTTCTGCTCTTAAAAATCCATTTGGACCACTTTCTTTTGAATATTCGCCGATAATGATTTTGCTCTTAAGATAAACACCAGTGCACATTATTACAGTTTTTGCATGGTAAATTTCACCTTGTGCTGTTTCAACACCAATAACTTTTTTATTTTCAACTAGCAAATTTTTTGCTTCGGATTGTTTAATGTATACATTTGGATTATTTTCCAAAGTTTTTTTCATATTGTTGTGATAAAGTTGTTTGTCAACTTGCGCACGAAGTGAGTAAACCGCAGGACCTTTCCCAAGGTTAAGCATACGAAGTTGAAGTAAACTTTTATCAGTATTAACACCCATTTCACCACCCAAAGCATCTATTTCGCAAACAAGGTGTCCTTTTGCTGTCCCACCGATGCTAGGGTTACAAGGTAAAAATCCTATTGCATCAAGATTGATAGTAAGAAGAAGTGTTTTTTTGTTCATTCTTGCAAGAGCAAGACACGCTTCACAACCTGCATGACCAGCACCAATCACTATTGCATCAAAGTTATATAATTCATCTAAATTTTCCATAATATTTGTCCTATAAAAATACTAGATAAGTATATATTATCTATATAAAAAAGTAAATATTTTTACAAAAAATTTGACTATTAAAAAATAGGTGGGTTGCATTTTTTTGAATAGTGTATTATGATATTAATATCATTGGGCATAGATTCATATTACTTTTGGGACTATTTTAGTAACCATAAAGAAGTGGGTGTTGCAAAAAAACGTCCGTTTGACTAGTTAACGGGTATATAAATTTTAACATTTCTATTGTGGTCAAAGTAATATCACAAGTCCCAGTGCATCTTGCAGTTGTGCAAGAAATCTAAATCACAAATTCTTACTAAATGTGGGGTCTTACCTATAAAAGCAAAGGCAATGCTCAATAAAAGGCAATCCTATCCAATCTATGGTAGTAAGGTTAATGGTTTGTGGTGATTATATAAAAGGATTCTAGTAAAATGTCAACTGTCAGCGAGGTTCTCGCCCAAGTATTTGGATTGACTGCGACATTGATGCTATGCTTATCATACATGGTAAAAACTAAAAAAACATTTTTGTTTTTTAGTTTAGTAGGAGAAGTAGCATATGGATTAACTTTTGTTTTTGTTAATTCTATCGGCGCGGGTCTTATTGTATTTTTGTCTTGTGTGCAAAGTTTAGTTTATTATGTTTATGAAGCAAAATCTAAACAAGCACCAAAGATGTTGGGATTTTTATTTGTTGCAGGATTTATCATTTTAGGTTCAATAAACTTTAATTCAGTTTTTGATATTATACCTATTTTGACATATTCATGGTGTACATTTGCACTATACAAAAAAAATCTCGATTCAATAAAAGTAATGTATCTTTTACCTAATATGTTACTTGTGATATATGACATAATGGTTATGGCATATGCCAATGCGTTGGAAGATGGGATTGAATCAATTATAATTCTTTTGAGTTTGGTTGATTTTAAGAAAATCTTCGTTAAAATACAAAGTCATAAAAAAGTTGCAACACTAATAAACAAAAATGGAGCAAGTTTGCGTTTTGAAAATTTAAAAAATATTCAGTCCACCGCAAAAATGCTCTCAACTAGTGATAACCATTTCCATATATTGCAAAGAGAAAGTACAGTAAAGCGTGCCGAAATCTGTCAATATGGTTAGCGTGCTAACCATAAAATGAGAAAGAACCAGCGGAAGCTGGTTTTTTTCTCAGAGATATGCGCAAAAATGATAACCATAAAATGAGAGAAGAACCAGCTTTTGCTGGTTCTTTTAAATATATAAATAAAGATGTTAATTGTTAAAGAGAAGGAATCAAAATATTGGCATTTTGGGTATATTAGTAGTTTTTACTTCCAACAATGTACACGAGTTTATCAATTATATAGCTTGCAAGTTCTTTAATTGTTGGAGTTTTATTGTTCTTTGAAATAGTTAAAAATAATTGTTTATTTTGACATCTAGTGTATGCAGTATGTATAGAAAATCTAATTGCTTTCTCAATACTTGAAATTGAAATATTATATTTTGAAGAAATCATGCTGTAAACATTGCAACATCTATTTTTTGTAGTGTTGGGATTTTTATATAATTCGTATACTAAATCAATTAAATATCTTACGCCAATAAGTTTTGGTCTAAAAGAAAGTTTGTCCAATTCAAGAATGATATAGTTATAAAATAGTTTATTATTATTTTCAGTGTCAACCATGTGATTCATATAAAATTTGTGGTGGTTATTTAATTTTGGGAATAAAGATTCCATACTATCTAATTTAAAACAATTTTCGTTTTCTAAATCAATTACATCGCAATTCACAAGAAAAACATAAGAATTTGGATAGGTGTTGCAAAAATCTACTAAAATATTTCTGTTGATATTTTATTTTTCATCGACACCTATGTAAACCGGTTTATTATTTTTCATTATATATGTTAGCATATCTAATTTTTGGCAATCAAATAAGCTTAATCCAATTTTTGTACAAATATCCATAAGCCTTAAATAACCATTATTGTTTTTGTCATGATAATAAATGACACTGTTTCTGTTTACCATAATTCCTTCCTTGACAATCGTATCATATCAAATAAAAATACAAAATGCAACATATTTTTACAAATGTTTTCAAAAATTAGTGATTTTGTATAAAAAATAGAAAAATTAGAATTTTTAGAAATGGGGAAAAAGAAAAAGGTATTGCAAAAACAACTGCGATATGATAGAATACAAAAAAAAGAGGTTGATATGAAAAAAGAAAAATCTAAAACATCTAAAATATTCAAGACAATAGCAACAGTTGCAACTGCTGGTGTTGCAGTTATTGCTGGTGTTATTGCTCTTAATCAATTTGGAGTAATTGGTGGTGGTAACAATCCAAGTAATCCTCCAACACATGAAAGATTAAGCCAAGTTACAAATGTTTCTTTTGATGAAAAAACAAATACACTTTCTTGGAATGAAGTTGAACATGCAAATATGTATAAAGTTGATGTCAATGGCAAGCAAAAACAAGTAGAGACAAACTACTATGTATATATGCCAGTTGATAAAGTTTCAGATATGAAAGTTCAAGCAATAGACACAACAGGTGTATATGAATCTTCAAAATGGTCAGATATATTTACTTATACAATTCCAGACAATGCTATTTCAACTCAATCAGTTTTTGCATTTGTTAATAAGTTAGATAGAAATACAGATTTGGTAAATATTGCAAGTCTTTATATAAATAATAATATATTATATTCAAAGTGCCATGTAATTAATTCTAATGGAAAAGATAAAGTTATGTCATACGAAACAAGCTTTGATAGGAAAATTAATTCTTTACAAGAAGCAATGAATGCAAAAGTATTGGGAACTGACAAAATTAGTGAATATGACTATTCAAGATATAAATCTGCAGAGTATTTCCTTAAATCAAATTCTTATGTTGGTCAAATGGAAGAATACAGAAAACAAGGATATGACTTTAAGGTAGTTTCAAGTGAAGTCGCTGACCAAGGTGTAGATGGTTTGACAATGTATGGAACATATAGACTAACAAAAGGTGATGATATTAAATACATAGCAAATACTATAGAAGTCGCTTTCTATAATCCGTCAACATCTAAAGCAGTTAATTATACTACAAAATTGCAAAATGCAAATGAAGTAAATGCTGGTGAACTAGATTTCCACGAACTTACTGGTGATTTTTATGATTGGGCAAATTTGACTTATGAAAGCAATCAAGCAAGAACAAACACAACATCACAATTAAAAACAACAACAAGTGGAATTGGAATGGATTTGTAATCTATGAACAAAGAGTGTATATTCTTATCTGATGATAATTATTGTATGCTTTATAATTTAAGAAAAGCATCTTTAGCAAAGGGTATAGAAATTGTTCCATGTAGAAATATTTTTGATATGTTAAGCAAGTTTCACGATGGTGTTAATGCTGTTTTAGTGGAATTAACAGAAAAATTTGAAGAAATAAAAAAATACATTTCAAACGAACATACAAACAAAATTTTCTATATTAATGATGATAAAATTTATGACTTAAACAAAAATATAGTTTATGAAAGTATTAATAAATTTTTATCTTCTAATCTATTTTATAGCATTGTATACAAATTTAATAGTGAAAAGTGTTTGCAAAGAATAAATGACAAGTTTAACGAATTGGGTGCAGTTGTAAATAGTACTTATTCACTTTATATAAAAACTTTGATTTTTGAAATGAAAAAGTTGTGTATACCAAAGATAACTAAACAGTTAATGGAAGAAGTTGCAACATCAAATTGTATAAATTGTAATAATTTGTGTGATTTGATTAGACCAACAGTAAAAGAATATGCAAAATTACTTGAACAAAAAAATTTTAATTTAAAAAGTACAAGAGTTAAAGATGTTATAAACGATTTATATAAATATTGTTTAGAATGTTAAAGATAAAATATGTATAAAAATAAGGCGAAACTGACAGATTTATGTCAATTCTGCCTTTTTTAATTTAATTGTTGTTTGAACTATTTTTACATATAAACATACTATTTAATATGGGGAAGTTTTGTAAAAAAATAAAAGAAAATAGTATAGGGTATTTTATAATTAATTTTAATGCAATAAAAGATGAAAAATTGAGTAAACATAATTCAATTAGAGTAGGTGGGAATGCAGATTATTATGTTGAACCACAAACAATAAAAGAGTTCGTGGACATAATAAAATATTGCAAAAATAACAACATTAAGTATTTCATTTTAGGTAATGGTACAAAAGTCGTTTTTGCAGATAATGGTTTTCGTGGTGTGGTGATTTGTACTAAAAAATTAAATAAAATTGTACAGAAAAAAGAAATTATTTGTGCAATGTGTGGAGTTAATCTATTTGCCCTAAATAGGTATTTGATAGAGAATTCATTATCGGGACTTGAATTTAGTTTTGGTATACCTGGGACAATGGGTGGAGCAATATATATGAATGCTGGGGCTTATGGTGATGAAATAGGCAACTATGTTAAAAAAATACAAATATTTGATGGCGAAAAAATAAAGATTATAAAAGGTAAGAATCTAACCTTTTCATATAGGCAAAGCGTAGTTAAAGAAAAAGGTTATATTGTTTTAAAGGTATGGCTAAAATTAAAAAATGGAGATAAAAACCAAATTGAAAAAAAGTGTAATGAATATTTTTCTAAAAGAAAAATCGCACAACCACTTGAAACTTTTAATTTTGGCAGTACTTTTAAAAAAACAAATGGAATAATTGCTGGTAAAATAATTGACAATTTGGGGTTAAAAGGTGTTACAATAAATGGGGCACAAGTTTCCACTTTGCATGGTAATTTTATTGTAAATAAAAACAATGCAACTATGCAAGATATTAAAGACTTGATTGCACTTATAAAAATGAAAGTGTATGAAAGTTGTGGAGTGATGCTTGATGAAGAAGTAATTTTAATTGGAGATGATTAAATGATTTTATATGGTGATTATCATACTCATACAATATATTCAAGTGGAAAGCATAATGCTATGCATGCCACTGGAACTATACTTGAAAATGCTCTTATTGCACAAAAAAAAGGCTTAAAAGAAATTGCAATAACAGAACATGGACTAAATCATAAATTGTATGGACTTCAAAAGAAGAATATTTCAAGAATGAGAGAAGAAATTGATTATGCTCAAAAAATAACGGGTGTAAAAATTTATCTTGGAATAGAAGCAAATATAATATCAAGCCAAGGAGATATTGATTTAACAAAAGATGAAGTGGGGTTATTTGATTTAATCGTTGTTGGCTTTCATAAATTTGCAAGGGCAAAAAGTGTAAAAGAATTTTGGAAGTTTTATGTTCCAAATTTACTTGGTATAAAGAGCAAAAAAACAAAAGAAAGAAACACTCTTTCTCTTATGATGGCAATGGACAAGTATCCCATTGATATAATTTCACACCCAGGTGTTGGTATGGTTGTTGACTTTGATGAACTTTCAAAGCACGCACAAAAAACAGGAACACATCTTGAAATAAATGGGAAAAGAATTGCCTACACATACCAAGATATTCAAACAGTAATAAAAAATGGTGCAAAAATAACAATAGATAGTGATGCGCATAGTGCAAGTAGAGTTGGAGAAGTTGATAAACCATTAAATTTTGCAATAAAAAATGGTGTTGACTTTGATAGAATTGCAAACTATGGCAAAAAAATAGAAATTAAACCAAAGGTAGTAAAGTGAGTTTTTCAAAAGATGTTAAAAATGAAATATTAAGTAAGACAATTGAAGATGATTATAGTTGTCTTGCTTTTTTAAGTGGACTTTTTTCAAGTTCTGCTGTTATTATTCTTGAACCAGAAGTTAGTTTGACACTAAATACTGATTTGGAAAATTTGGCACCATATGTAAATGATATAATAAAAAGAATGTATGGAAAAAGTGCAGAAGTTGAAGTTTGTAAAAGTTATCAAATAAAAAAGGAAGACTATTTTAAATTGTCTTTTGAGCCTTCACTTGCTTGTCAAATATTAATGGATACAGGTTGCATTGCAATAAAAGAAGAAAAACTTGTTAGAAGATACAAAATAGATAAATATTTTTTGAAAGAACAAGACAACTTGAAACATTTTGTTAGTGGCGTTTTTGTTGGTTGTGGAACTTCAAGTATAAAAATTAATAAAGATGATAGATTATCCACAGGTTATCATATGGAATTTGCTTCCAAAAATGAGCAGTTTTTGGAAGGACTTAAAGAAGTTTTAACTGAATTTGAAATATATGCAAAAATTGTAAAACGCAAAAATTTGTATATTTTGTATGTTAAAGATGCAAACGAAGTGAGTAATATATTGGCGCTTATCGGTGCATATAATTGTGTTTTTTCACTTCAAAATGAAATTGCAGTAAGAGAATTAAGGAATAAAGTAAACAGACAAACAAATTGCGTGAATGCAAATATTAACAAAACAGTTGAAGCAAGTTTTAAACAAAATGATGCAATATCAACAATAATAACAAAAATAGGTCTTGAAGAATTACCACAAGACCTTCAAAATGTTGCACTACTTAGAATGGCGAACCAAGAAGAAAGTTTGGACGAGCTTGTTCGTCTTGCTGGTTTTCCAATAACCAAAAGTGCATTAAATTATAGATTAAATAAACTGATTAAAATCGCAGATAAAGTAAAGGAGAAATAATGGAACAATTTGTACACCTTCATAACCATACAGAATTTAGTTTGCTTGATGGTGCAATAAGAGTTGGCGACCTTGTAAAAGAAACAAAAAATAGGGGTTGGAAGGCAGTAGCAATTACTGACCATGGTAATATGTATGGAGCATTGCAGTTTTACACTGCTTGTCTTGGTGCTGGAATAAAACCAATTATTGGTTGTGAATTTTATATGTGTGATGATTTAACAAACAAGCAAGGTAAATCAAAATATGACCAT
Organism: uncultured Clostridia bacterium; assembly: GCA_945937975.1. Lineage (GTDB taxonomy): Bacteria > Bacillota > Clostridia > Christensenellales > UBA1242 > UBA5893. The sequence continues at coordinate 10,713 of CAMEUD010000007.1, read as the reverse complement.
TTAATTATTTTGGCAAAAAATAATACCGGCTATAAAAATATGCTAAAACTTAATTCAATAGCATTTATTGATGGATATTATTACAAACCAAGAATTGATTATAAAACTTTGGGAAAATATAGCGAAGGGCTTATATGTCTTTCTGCGTGTTTGTTCGGTAGAGTTCAACAGTTGATTTTGGAACATAGATTGGAAGACGCAGAAAAATTTGCGTTGTATTTAAACTCAATGTTTGCTCCAGGTGATTTTTATCTTGAAATACAAAACCATTATTTCCCAGAAGACAAAGAAATTATGATGGGACTTAGTGAAATAAGCAAAAGAACAGGCATTAAACTTGTTGCAACAAATGACTGCCACTATTTAACTAAAGATGATGCAGAAATACAAGATATTCTTATGTGCGTTCAAATGGGTAAAACCCAAAACGACCCAGACAGATTTAAGTTTTCAACACAAGAGCTGTATTTCAAAACCTATGATGAAATGAAGGAAGCATTTGTTGGGTTTGAAGATGCGTTAAAAACAACATTAGAAATTGCTGACAAATGTGATGTTGTCATAAAAAGAAAAGTGCATGGAGAAATGGGACTTGAAGAAAAATATGTTCTTCCTGCAAATGAAAACTTTATTCCGCCATATGTTCCAGAAAACGGAATGACAACTTTTGAATATATGAAAAAGTTGACTTATGATAACTTGCCCAAAAAATATCCAAATGCAACAAAAGAAGTTTATGAAAGAGTTGAATATGAACTTACAACAATTCATGAAATGGGTTTTGTTGAATACTTCCTTGTTGTTTGGGACTATATCAACTGGGCAAAAGAAAATGGCATTTCTGTTGGACCAGGTCGTGGAAGTGGTGCTGGTAGTATTGTTGCCTATCTTATGGGAATAACAAAAGTTGACCCATTAAAGTATGCTTTATTCTTTGAAAGATTTATTAATCGTGAAAGAGTCTCAATGCCCGACTTTGATGTTGACTTTGATAAAGAAAGAAGGGGTGAAGTAATTGAATATGCAAAAAGAAAATATCACCCAGAAAATGTTTCATATATTATTACCTTTGGTAAAATGCAAGCAAAAAATGCGATAAAAGATGTTGGCAGAGTTTTGCAAATACCATATTCACAAACTGACAAAATTACAAAACTTATTCCAAACAGATTACCAGAAGGTATCAAAAAACCACCTGTTCTTGCATATTATTTTGGAAAAACAGGAAAACCTGAAAATGATAAATATATTGTTCCTGAACTTCGTGAAATTTATGATAATGATGTTGACTTACGACATGTTATTGATGTTGCGATAAAAGTTGAAGGATTCCCAAGGAATACATCTATGCACGCTTGTGGTGTTCTTATTGCACCAGAGCCAGTTGATGAGTTCGTCCCACAATCGAGAAATGGTGCTGATATAACCACACAATATGAAGCTGTTGACCTTGAATCATTGGGACTACTCAAAATGGACTTTTTGGGACTTAACACTTTGACTGATATTGATAAAGCATTGCAATTTGTTAAAGAACAACATAATGTAGATATTGATTTCGATACATTGGGTTATGATGACAAAAATGTTTATGATATGATTGGACAAGGGAAAACCGAAGCAATATTCCAACTTGAAAGTGGTGGTTTTAAAAAGTTTATGAAAGACTTGAAACCAAGTAGCCTTGAAGATATTATCGCAGGTGTTTCACTTTATAGACCAGGACCAATGGATAGTATTCCAACTTATGTCAGAAACAAATTTAACCCAGAAAAAGTTGAATATCCTCATGAATGTATTAAAGATGTGTTAAAAGTTACCTATGGTTGTATTGTATACCAAGAACAAGTTATGCAGATTTGTCAAATTATGGGTGGTTACAGTCTTGGACAAGCAGATAATGTTCGTAGAATTATGGGTAAAAAGAAAGTTGAAAAAATGGCACATGAAAGGGAAAAATTTATCAATGGTTGGGAAGATCCAACAGGTAAACATTCAATTCCAGGTGCAATAAAACTTGGTATTCCAAAAGAAACAGCTGAAAAAGTTTTCTCCGAAATGGAAACCTTTGCTCAATATGCCTTTAATAAATCTCATGCAACAGCATATGCTATGCTCACTTATCAAACAGCATACCTTAAATGCTATTATGAAGTAGAATTTTTAACAGCAATTATCAATAACCGTATAACAAATGCAGATGAAATAAAAAGATATGTTGCATATGCAAGAAGTGAAGGTATTGAAGTGTTAATCCCAGATATTAATAAAAGTACAACATATTTCTCTATTGAAAATGGAAAAATTAGATATGGATTGAGTGGACTTAAAGGTGTTGGTGTTAATGCTATCAATGTAATGATTGATGAAAGAAACAAAAATGGCGAATTTAAAGATTTACGAAACTTTGTTGAAAGGCTATATGACACAGGTGTTGTAAATAAAAAGAGTATGGAAAGTTTGATACTTAGTGGTGCTTTTGATTGTTTCCACTTATATAGAAGTCAACTTATGGCTATATATGAAGATGTGATTAACAAAGTCGCAACAGATAAGAAAAATAGACAAAGTGGACAGTTTTCTTTGTTTGATAATTTTAAAGTTGAAACAAAAGAAATGGACAAAGTAACGATTCCACAAATAAAAGAATATAACAAAGAAACAAAACTAAAACATGAAAAAGAAATAATGGGCGTTTATATGTCAGGACATCCATTGCAAAATTTTGCACAAAGATGGAATGATTTTAATTTCAAAAGCACGATGATTGCAAAAAATGATGATATTGCTGATGAAGATGTTGAAGATGAAGGAAATAATGTTGAGCAATATGAACTTGAAGATGGTGCGATTGTAAACTGTGGTGGAATTATAACCGAAACAAAAAGAATACTTGTAAAAACAACTAATAAACCTATGAGCATATTGCAAATAGAAGATTTGTATGGCGTATATTCTGCAATGGCTGTTCCAAAAATTTATGAAAGATATAAGGACTTAATTGAAGAAGATAAGATTGTTCAAATTGGTGGTAAATTCTCTGTTCGCCCAGGTAAAGAACCGATAATTATTATCGAAAGATTGAGTGAAATGAAAGAAGAAGTAAAAGAAGAAGTATCAAACAAAAAACTTTTCTTAAAATATGACTTACACGACCAAAAAATTGCAGATAAAGTAAATTTAATTTTATCTTTATATCAGGGTGATTGTCCAGTTATGGTAAGATGTACAAGCGATAATAAAGCATATAGATTACCAAACGAAGTTAATGGCAATAATCATTTGGTAAATGAACTTATTGGAATTTTGGGCGAAGAAAATGTTATTTTAAGGGAAGATAAAAAGGAGTAAAAAATGAATATAGGTATTTTGGCAAGTGGTGGAGATGGTGTTGGAATGAATACTTTTCTTTATAGCATTTGCTATAGATTACATTTCAAAAATAATATAACTCTTTTTAGTCAAGGGTTTAAAGGTCTTGTTCATGACGTGGTTATTCCTTTTGATTTAAAATTTTTACGAATAAACAGAAACAAAGGTGGAGTGTGTATAAAAACATCAAGATGTCCCGAGTTTGAAACGGGAGAAGGTGTTGATGAATCAATAAAAACTTTGCAAAAATACAATATAGATTGTCTTATTGTTATAGGTGGAAATGGTTCTTTAAAAGGGCTAAAAGAAATTCGAGATAGGGGAATGGACGTTATGTTCATTCCTTGCACAATAGATAATGACCTTGCGGGAACAGATTATTGTATTGGTTTTAATACTGCTTGTCAAAATTCTATTGATTTTGTAAATAAAGTTAATGATACAATGAAGTCATTTAATAGAACATGTATTTATCAGGTTATGGGAAGAAAATGCCCACAAATAGCAATAGAAGTAGGCAAAAAAGTTAATGCTGATTATGTGTTTACAGATGAATTTTGCACAAAAGAAAAATGCTTGGAAGCATTAAAACAATCAACAAAAGATGCTCCTATAATTATTGTTAGAGAAGATTTGATTGATATTGAAGAATTAAAACAATATATACAAGATGAATTAAGTTTTGATGTAAAAATTAGTACAATAGGATACATTCAAAGGGGTGGAAACCCAACCTGCAAAGAAAAATATTTTGCAAAAGGTTTCGCAAGAAAGTGTGCAAGGGAAATTAAAAAGAATAGATTGAATAGTGCAATCATTGTAAAAAACAATTCTTTTTATGCTATTGATATAAACAAAATTTAATTTCCACATTTTAATTACTGACAATTTTTTCGGTTTTAAGATAATATATCTTACTTTCATAATAATAAATGTTTGTAAGTTAGTTGCAAAAATTGTTTTATTTATGTTAAAATACAATGCAAAGTATTTGTGTTGTATTTTTTTTGCATACAATACAATATTATTAAACAAACTAGATGGAGGTTGTAATTTTGAATAATAAGAAAAAAGCAGGATTTAATTTTACTTATATTTTTATATTATCGTTACTTGCAATTTTGATTGTATTTTCATTTATGAATCTTTCTCCGCAAATAACAAAAAAAGATATTTCAACAATCAATTATGATATTGAAAGTGGAAATGTTGCAAGTGTATATTTTTATGATGGCGAAGCAAGAGTGTTACTTGTTGAAAGTGGCAGCAGCGTTAAAGGTGAAAACAGAAAAAATTTCCCAAATGTTGCAGACTACTATATTGAATATACATCAGTAGAAAAAGAGCAAATAGTAATAAAAATAAACACATACAATGAAGGCAAATCAGAAGAACAAAGAATATCTTATGAAGCACCAGCAACAAGAGCAAGTTGGCTTGACACATTATTCCCAATTTTGTATATCGGTCTTGGTGTTCTTGCACTTGTGTTTGTGTTCAAGATGTTCTCAAAATCAAATAACAGTGCGATGAGTTTTGGTAAAAATCGTGCAAGAATGACATCTAACATAAAAGTTAGATTTACAGATATTGCAGGTGCAGATGAAGAAAAAGCAGAACTTCAAGAAATTGTTGAATTTTTAAAACACCCACAAAAATTTACTGAACTTGGTGCAAGAGTCCCAAAAGGAGTTCTCCTTGTTGGTCAACCAGGAACAGGTAAAACATTACTTGCTCGTGCAGTTGCAGGTGAAAGTAATGTACCATTTTTGGAAATAAGTGGTAGTGATTTTGTTGAAATGTTTGTTGGTGTTGGTGCAAGCAGAGTAAGAGATTTGTTTGACCAAGCAAAAAAATGCCAACCATGTATTGTATTTATAGATGAAATCGATGCAGTTGGTCGCCAAAGAGGTGCAGGTCTTGGTGGTGGGAATGATGAAAGAGAACAAACATTAAACCAATTACTTGTAGAAATGGACGGTTTTGAAGCAAACGAAGGAATTATTGTTCTTGCAGCAACAAACAGAAGTGATGTACTTGACCCAGCACTTATGCGTCCAGGCAGATTTGATAGACAAATATATGTTAATCCACCTGATGTAAAAGGTAGAGAAGGAATAATCAAAATTCACGCAAGAAACAAACCACTTGCAAGCGATGTTGATTTCCAAACTCTTGCAAGAATGACAACTGGCTTTACAGGTGCAGATATAGAAAATATGCTTAATGAAGCAGCAATCTTGGCTGCAAGAGGAAGTCGTTCTCAAATAACAATGCAAGATATTCAAGAAGGTATCAACAAAGTTATTATGGGACCACAAAAGAAAAGTTTACTCATAACAGAAAATGATAAAATTATAACAGCTTACCATGAAAGTGGTCATGCAATAGTTGGAAAAATGCTTGAAAATTGTGAAGAAGTTCAAGAAGTATCAATTATTCCAAGGGGTAATGCAGCAGGTTACACAATGAGCAGACCAGATAATGATGACAATCATATGGGCAAGAATAAACTTAACGATATGATGGCAATGATGTTTGGTGGAAGAATTAGTGAAGAATTGTTTATGAAAGACATTTCAACTGGTGCAAGCAACGATATTCAAAGAGCAACAAATGTCGCAAGAAAAATGGTTACCGAATGGGGTATGAGTGATAAATTTGGTGCAATGAGTTTCTCAAGTGAAGGCGAAGTTTTTGTTGGTAGAGATTATCAAGAAAGAAAGAGTTACAGTGAAGAAACAGCATCATTAATTGATAGCGAAGTTAAAAAGATTTTGGACTACAACTATAATAGAGCAAAAGAAATATTAATTAGGAATAAGAAATTTGTTGAACAAATGGCACAACTTTTACTCGAAAAAGACACAATCTATAAAGATGAAGTTGATATGATTCTTGCTGGAAAAACAAACGAAGAAATTAAGCAAGCAATGGAAGAAAAATCAAAACAATCTGAAAGTGAACAACAAAGATACAGAGAAGAAAAAGAAAAAAATGATAAACTTAAAGAACTTGACCAAAAATTAAAAACAGCACAAGTTTATCTTAAACAAGGAATAATCTCTCAAGATGATTACAAACTTGTTGAAAAAGAAAATATTGAAGCAAAACAAAAATTGAACGAAGAATATGCTCAAAAACTTGAACCAAAGATTGATGAGAAAAATCAAGAACAAAATGTTCAAGAACCAAAAGCAGAAGAACAAGACGAGAAAAAAGAAGAAAAACCAAAGAAAACTTTAATAAGAAAAAGCACAAAAGGTGCAAAGGAGAAGAAAGATGACAAAAAAGAATAAATGGTGGTTAATTCTAATTTATTGTATTTGTGGAGTTTTAATTGCCACAGCAATATCTTTAAGTGTTATAAAAACAAACTATGCACCAGATGTAAATGAACCAATTCTTATTAACATTAGACAAGTGGGTTCAAGCAAACCATTCCCACATGGGCAAAAAGAAAGCGAAGATAATAAAGATGTTGAAGTTTACAACAAAATTATGACAAACTATAATGATGCTTTTCGTGAAAGCGTAATGTCTGGGTTCTTTTCTGGAAGAACAGGCTTCAAATCAAGAATTGAAGAATGTACAGGAACAAACAGAAACCCAATAGATAAATTAACAGGTTATGTTGTTACATTTATATTCCCAGAAGAACAAACTTTAATGCTCAATGGAAAGATTTACAATCCACCAACAAATAGTAATATGGTATTAAAATACACAGAAATGTCATTCAGCGTTAATGAAGATGAAAAGTTACAAAGTCATGACATTTACTTTAAATGTATTGCAGATAACACAGCAGGATACACATATTACAGACAAACTGTAATGGGTAGTTTTGCTGATATGTATAATACAATATTAGATTTTGAATAAAACTTACAAAAGATGAACAAATTTTCTTGTTCATCTTTTTAAATGTCTTATATTGCTTGTTTTTTGACTAAAATTCATTTATAATACAAACAGAGGGAATTTATGTTAAGTACAGTAGATAAACTTAAAAACAAGTTGACTCAAAAGTTAAGTTGGATTGAGATTGAACCAAAAGAGTATGCAAATTATGGCATTGTTAGTATGCCAGAAGCAAAAGTTGTTTATTGTTATAAAGTTGGAACAATTTATGGTGCATTTAACACATTAACATTATATGATTATGGAAAAGATGACAAATTTATAAAACAACTTAATGAGTCATATGCAGAGTTAAAAAATAATGAAGAAGAACAAGAAGAATTGGGAATGAAACCAGAGCATTGGGAATTGTTTGATAATAATCATGCTATGCTTAGTGTTGTAAAAGTGCTAATTCGACAAGAATTTAATGTTATTGATGCTTTCTTTGTATTTATGAATAATGTATACTGTTTCCATACTTATATTGTTGGCAACGAAAAAGATTTATCTCTAAATAACTTGCAAAATAAATATGAAATAGTAAGCCATATCGTGAAGGAAATAAATGGACTTAAAAAATAATTATGACAAACTTATGCAAGACCAAATTGCAAAGTTTGATGGAAAGAAAAAAATATTGCTCCATAGTTGTTGTGGACCATGTAGTAGTGCTGTTATTGAAAGATTAAAACCAAATTTTGAAATAACAGTTTTTTATTACAATCCAAATATATACCCACAAGATGAGTTTGAAAAAAGATTGCAAAATCAAAAAATTGTGATAGAAAATAATTTGGGTGTAAACTTGGTAAGTCCAAGCTATGATGAAATGGAATACTTGGAAAAAGTAAAAGGACTTGAAGGCGAAAGAGAAGGTGGCAAAAGGTGTGATGTTTGCTTTTATTTAAGATTAAAACAAACAGCAATTTTTGCAAAAGAAAATGGTTATGATTTTTTTGGAACAACTTTAACTGTAAGTTCACATAAAAATGCAGAACATATAAACAAAATAGGCGAAGAAATTTCAAAAGAAATTGGAATACCTTTTCTTTATTCAGATTTTAAAAAACACGATGGTTATAAGAGAAGTATAATTCTTAGTCGTGAAATGAATTTATATAGACAAAATTATTGCGGTTGCAGATTTTCAATAGGTAGATAACAAGTGAAATATGAATATTACAAAAAAGAACCAATATCACTTTTTAAGGTTATATTAAGAAGTATAACCTTATTTTTTCTTGGAATAGTTATATTGGTTGTTGGTGTTATGAGTTACTGCAATTTATTTTTATCATATTACCCAGTATCAGGTGGAAGTATGCGTCCACTTATTAATGCAACATATGATAGGGGCGATTTTGTTTATGCAACAAAAAATATTAGCGATGTAACTTATGGAGATATAATAATTTATCAAAAAACACAGCAAACGCTTGTTATAAAAAGAGTTATTGCAATGGGCAATGATAATTTAATGCTCAAAGAAGATAATGGAGAATATGCAATTTATTTGCAATATAACTCAACTGGCGAATGGCAAAAATTGGAAGAAGATTATATATACGATAAATCTTACTATAACTATACTTATTCAAAATTATATCACACCAATCCAAAGGATACGATTGAACACATACCAGCAAGTCAATTCTTGACTGATGAAAATGGTAACAAATATTATCATATTGATGAAGGCGAAATATTTTATGCAGGTGATAACAGATTGACTAGCAATGATTGTTTTAACTATGGTTCTGTTTCTCAAGAGAATTTGGTTGCAAAAGTTGTTTATCTTATTCACAAAGACGAGCCAAGAATATGGCAAGTAATTATGCAATTTTTGGGAATATACAAATGGAGATAACAAAATTACAATTATTTTCGTATCGTAATTACAAGCAATGCGAAATTGATTTTAAAAATGGATTAAATGTTATATGTGGAAAAAATGCACAGGGAAAAACAAATTTACTTGAAGCTGTGTATTTTTGTGTTGTTGGAAAAAGTTTTAGAGCATCAAGAGAAAAAGAAGTAATAAATCACGATAGTGATATTGCAAGAATAAAATTATTTATCAAAAAAGAAATTGGAAATAGTATTGTTGAAATAATCTTTTCAAGAAAAGAGAAAAAAACTGTAAAAATAAATGGTGTTCCAATCAAAAAAATAAGCGAACTTTTGGGCGAATTTAATGGTGTATTCTTTTCTCCCGATGAATTGAAACTTATTAAAGAAAGCCCAGAAGATAGGCGAAGATTTATGGATATTGACATATCTCAAACAAACAAACAGTATTTTTATTTGTTAAATAGATATAATCAAATTTTACAAAACAGAAACAAGCAACTTAAAATGAATTTAAAAAGAGAAGAACTTGTTGATATTATGAAAATTTGGAACACACAACTTGCATCTTGTTCATTAAAAATTGCAAAATATAGACAAAATTTTGTATATATGCTTGCTCCTTTTGCAGAAAAAGCCCATTCATATTTAACTGATAGTAAAGAAAAATTAGGGATAGAATATGTGGGTATTGAAGAAAAAACTGAAGAGGATATGATTACTCATTTGGAAAAAAATCTTGAAAAAGATTTGGCTCTTGGCTACACAAGTTACGGACCTCATAGAGATGATATAAAAGTAACAATAAATGGAGTTGATGTAAGGACATATGGTTCACAAGGACAACAAAGGACTTGTGCTTTATCACTAAAACTTGCAGAACTTGACATAATAAAAAGTCAAATCAACACAAAACCTGTGTTACTTTTAGATGATGTTTTGAGTGAACTTGATGATGATAGAAAAAATAGATTACTGTCATATTGTCAAAATTCTCAAACACTTATATCTTGCACTTCGTTCAATTATGATGTACAATGTAATAAAATAGAAATTGAAAATGGCGAACTAAAAGAGAATAAGGAATAAAAGTAAGATTTTTACAAAAAAATGAAAAATATTCAAAAATGATAGATTACGATAACTTTTTTATTAGTGGAGATAGTGCAGGTGGTCATATTGCATCACTTATCGCAAACGCACAAACAAATGATTTTTTTCCCCCCCAAGCAATTATTATCTCGGCAAATAATGATTTCATAAAAATGAAAGCCGACAAGTTTTGTAAAAACGCAAAAGATTTTAATATTAGTGTAAATCATTATATTTTTGCAGTAGACAAATTTATTGGACATGATTTTACAATAAACTATCCACACATAAAAGAAGGTGTGTATGAAATCTATAAAATTAATGAATTTATAAACAATTTAGAACAAAATAAAATTCAAAATGGAGTATTTAAATTTAAACAAAAAATCGACCAACTGAAATCTTCAGATGGTCTATTATCATATTGCCATATTTTTAAAAAATATTACTCATGAGATAGAGAATCAACTGCGATTATTGCATTCGCAACTTCTT
>CAMEUD010000006.1 GCA_945937975.1 uncultured Clostridia bacterium | reverse complement strand
TGGGGTTCCGCATTGAAAAGATCTAATACAGGAGAAGAAAGACGAGAAGATAAAGACAACACTCAATACATTGATTTAGGGCTTCCATCAGGAACTTTATGGGCTGAAAGAAATATCGGTGCCGCAGAACCTGAAGAATATGGCGATTTTTATGCTTGGGGTGAAACAGAACCTAAAGAAGAATATACTTGGTATAACTATAAATGGGGTGAAAAATCTACCAAATATAATGACAAAGATGGTAAGACTGTTCTTGAACCAGAAGATGATGTTGTTTATCTAAAAACAAAAGGTGTAGCTCATATACCTACTATAGAACAAATACAAGAGTTATTAGATAATACTACTTCTAAAAATCAAACAATTAATGGAGTTGTAGGTAGATTGTATAAATCTAAAGTTAATGGTAATAATATCTTTCTACCATTTGCTGGTGATTGTGATTATTATATGGGTGGAAACCTATGGTCTAATTATTGTTCTTCATCTAATTTTGATAAACGCAACATTAATTATCTTTATATTAGTCGTAACACTTCTGATATATTTACCACGAATCGTTGTGAAGGTTTCTCGGTTAGAGGTGTTAAGAATTAACAATCTTCCGAATCTCAAAAAAATTCTGTTATTTGTCAAAAGTATCATAACCAAAAACAAACATTAATTCACAAATAAAAATGATGAAAAATTTGTATATGTAAGTTTTTTTTCGTATCTTTGTGGTTGAAAAATAAAATATATATAACTATGGTTACTTTTATAATTATTTGTGTGATTATTGGTGCATGTATAAAACTTATTCCTTTTTTGTGGGATATTTTTTCATGTTTCATTAAAATTTTATTGATACCATTTAGTGCATCATTGGGTTGTTTGAGTTTTATCTTTTGGCTGATAGGAGTATTTCTTCTTTTAGGTTTATGTCAATTATTAGTTATGATATGTTATTAAGAAAAGAGACTTTAAGCTCTATTTTTTGTTATATTTAGTTTATGATAATTGATGGTATTAAAAGAATTAGATATAATTATCTTAAATCAACTCTTTTTATAAAAAAAACTGATGATACAGAAATTGAAATACAATTTTCTGAAAATGATTATAAAAAGATGATTCAATCTGGTGATTTTTCAAAACTTAAAAAATATGTGTAAATATATTATTGTTGGTAAAGCGGCAGCTGGAAAAAATTATGCACAAGATGTTTTTATACGAGAAGGAAATTTTAAACCATGTATTCAATATACATCACGACCTCGTAGACATAATGAAAGTGGAAATGAATATCATTTTATTAGTGATAAAAAAATTACACAACTCTATGAGAATAATAAATTTATCTCTATGAAAACTTGTACGAATGGATGGAAATATGGACTAAGTCTTGAAGAGTTTAAAACCTGTGATGTTGCCATATTGTCACCAGAAAATATTATGGATATTAAACTTAAATATCCAGAATTAATCCGTTTAACAACAATCATCTATTTAGATATACCGATAAAAATACGCAAAGAAAGATTAAAAAACAGATATGTTGGTGGTTCTGAAGATGATAGTATGAAACGAAGAATTGATGCAGATGAAAGAGACTTTGAGTCATTTAATTGTTATGATATCAGATTTACCAACAATGATGAATGTATTAAATTTATCGAAAATTGTTTACATAATCCCACATAAATAATCAAAAAATTAAGATGTGAATATAATAGAAAATTATATAAAATATGAAAATAATCAAGAGTAATGGTGTAGAATCAACGTTTAATAAATCCAACATTGTAAAGGCAATTCAAGCCGCTAATATCAGAGTGTCTATAGATAATAGATTTACGGATGCAGAAATAAAAGAAATTGCAAAATCTATTGAAGATAGATGTAAAAAAGTGAATATAACACTCAATACTGGTGATATTCAAGTCATGGTGGAAAACGAAATCATGAATAGAGGTAAATTTGATATCGCTAGAGAATATATAACATATAGATACCAAAAAGCACTTGATCAACATAAAAATACTACTGATGATGAAGTAATGTCTTTACTTGGTAATAAAAATGAATTGTTGAAACAAGAAAATGCAAATAAAAATCCAACTATTATTTCAACACAAAGAGATTACATGGCTGGAATTTTATCAAAGGATTTAAGTAGAAGATATTTAATTCCAGAAGATATTTACAAGGCACATAAAGATAAAATAATTCATGTTCATGATCAAGATTATTTGATTCAGAAATCAACAAATTGTTGTCTTTGGAATCTAGAAGATATGTTACAGAATGGAACTGTAATTTCTAATGTGAAAATTGATAAACCACATAAGTTCTCTACTGCATGTAATATCTGTACTCAGATTATAGCTCAAGTTGCAAGTTCTCAATATGGAGGACAAACAGTTAATATCGCTCATCTTGCACCATTTGTTGAAGAAAGTAGAAAGACTTTCAAAGAAAGATATAAGGATTTAAATCTTCCAGAAGATCAATTTAATGAATTAATTGAAAGATTGGTTGAAAGAGATATTGTTGATGGTGTTCAGATTCTTCAATATCAAATTTCTACATTGATGACCGTTAATGGTCAAACACCATTCGTTACACTTTGGTTATATCTTAATGATGCCAAATCAGAAAAAGAAAAAGAAGATTTAGCAAAAGTTATTGCGGAAATAATTAAACAAAGAAAGAAGGGTGTTAAAAATAAAAATGGTGTATTTTCAGCAATACCATTCCCTAAATTGATTTATGCTCTTGAAGAAGATAATATTCACGAAGATAGTAAATATTATTGGCTAACTAAACTTGCCGCTGAATGTACCGCGGATAAAATGGTTCCAGATTATATCAGTGAAAAAATGATGTTGGAACTAAAGGGATTGTGTTATCCTTCAATGGGATGCAGAAGTTTTGGTATAGTTAGACATTATGATAAATCTGGTAATCAGATACTTAACGGTAAAAAGAAAGGAACACTTAAAATCTGGCCTACATTCAATCAAGGTGTTGTAACTATTAATTTACCTGATGTTGCATTTTCAAGTAAAGGTGATATGGAAAGATTCTGGTATATTTTCAATGAAAGACTTGAACTTTGCCACAGAGCAATGAGAATGAGACATGAACATTTAAGAGGGACACCATCAGATGTTGCACCTATTATGTGGCAGAATGGTGCTATTGCAAGACTTCAACCAGGTGAAACAATTGATGAATTACTTTATAATGATAACTCTTCATTAAGTCTTGGATATATTGGCCTTTATGAATGTGTTAAATATATGACTGGTAAAAACCATTGGTTACCAGATGATGAAGGTGGTGCTCTCGATTTTGCTACAAGGGTTATGCAAAATATGGTTGACAAATGTGAAATGTGGCGGGAAATTGAACATATAGGATATAGTTTATATTCGACCCCAGAAGAAAATTTAACTGGTACTGCTGCTGAATCATTGCATAGAAGATTTCCAGATGAATGTAAGGGGTTAATAGGACAATTTGTTACAAACTCATATCATATACCAGTGTATGAGGATATTAATGCATTTGATAAAATTAAGTATGAAGCTCCTTTAGCGAAGATGGCGTCTGGTGGTCAGATTAGTTATATTGAAATGGATGATTTAAGAAATAATATAGAAGTTGTTTTGGATATTCTTAAATATGGTTATGACAAAATCATTTATTTTGAACTTAATGGTAAATCTGATTTCTGTTTAAATTGTAATTATGAGGGTACATTGGAATTGATTAAGAATAGTGATGGGAAATACATATGGCATTGTCCGAATTGTGGATGTGAAGATAGAGAGAAACTTTTAGCAACAAGAAGAATTTGTGGTTATCTTGGTCAAGCAAATGATTGTTCACAAGGTCGTCTTGCAGATATATTTTCTCGTAAACCACATATTTGATTTAAATTATGTGATGATTTGAATAGATACAATAAATGTAAGTGGATGAGATTTCTCATCCACTTTTGTATCCCAATTGATAACTCTATATATAGAAGTCATATATTATTTTCCTGAAGATTTTTTAAAATATGATATAGATTTTTATAAAGATAAGAGACGAAAGACGAAATATTTCAAAATTGCTGAAAGAATATATGAAATATGAAGTAGAAAATAAACTTTTTTAAGAAATGAATATAAAAAAATTAGGTCAAGTATTCACTCCTTATTTTGTAGTAGATAAGATGCTTTCATTAAGAAAGAATTTTGGAAGATGTATGGAACCATCTTGTGGTGATGGTGCTATTGCATCAAGAATTCCTAATATATTTGCTATTGAGTTTGATAGTTCAGTTTGCCCAGATTATGCACATAATATGGACTTCTTTGATTATTCTATATATAATAAGTATGAATCTATTATAGGAAATCCACCTTATGTAAAATATAATAATATTGGTGAATCAACAAAATCCAAATTGGATTATACTATATTTGATAACCGTAGTAATCTTTATTTGTTTTTTATAGAGAAATGTATAAAGCATCTTACTGATAATGGTGAGTTGATTTTTATTGTCCCGAGAGATTTTCTAAAGGCAACATCAAGTAGAAAACTAAATAAATTTATTTATAATACAGGAACAATTACAAATATTGTGGATTATGGTGATATGATTCTTTTCAAAGGTTTCTCACCAAATTGTATCATATTTAGGTTTGAGAAAGGAAACTTTTCAAGAAAGACAATATATGAAGATGTTGTTAATGGTATTGTTAACGAGAGGGAATTTTCTTGTTCTAATGGACAAATGTATTTTCTTTCAAATGACTATGATGTTGATTTTAGTGATTTGTTTTTTGTGAAGGTTGGTGGTGTTTCTGGTGCTGATGATATATTTAGTAATGATGAATATGGTAATATGGATTTTGTATGTTCTGAAACTTGTAAAACAGGTAAGACAAAACGAATGATATATAATGAAGTTAATGAATATATCATAAGTAATGAAGAAAGATTGAGAAAGAGACATATTATGAAAATCACAGATGATAATTGGTGGATATGGGGAAGAGATTTTTATAAGAGTAATAGTTCAAGAATATATGTTAATTCAAAGACTAGAAATAAAAATCCATTTTTCATTAATGATTGTAAGAATTATGACGGTAGTGTACTTGCAATCTTTCCAAAAGTGGAAATGAATATTGAAGAAGTTTGTGATATGCTTAATTCTGTTGATTGGAATGAACTTGGATTTATGTGTGATGGGAGATATTTATTCTCTCAAAGAAGTTTGGAGAATTGTAAATTACCACATATATTTAATAAATTTATAAACAAAGAAATAAGTATATGGTAAAGAATTTTGAAGAATTTATTAATGAAAATAAATTTATAGATGATATAGAATCATCTATTGAAACACCAGAATGTCTTCGTAAAATTGTCAATTTTATTAATTCAAAAACATTAAAAACAAATATATCAAAAGATGGTAGAGTATCTTCAATAAAGGATGAAGATGATTGTATAAATTTATTGAGAGAGTCAGATGATTGGGATGTTGTTGATGGAGAATATGAAAATGGAGATAAGATGACAATTGTTGTACCAAAAATTAGAGAATGGTATGATATTGAAATTGTAGATAATAAAAAACATTATTATGTAAATATTAAATCATCAACTTTCAAATCATATGATAATGTTGGTAGTCCTTCTTTTATTTTATATGGTTTATTTGGTAAAAAGAAATCAATAAATAATATGACTACTGCTCAAAAATATGCATTATTATATAAAGAATATAATAAACATGAAAAGAATGGATATGATGATGTGAAAGATTTGGATTATTATTTTTTGATTATTAATAAAAATAATAATAGGGGATGTTTTGTGACATCATTGAATCATATTACAAAAGAATCAATAAAACCAAATGGAAGTAATCCACCATTTCAATGTAATTGGACAAAGAATAGTTCAAAAATAGTTTTGAAGAAATCTGAAATAGCAGATATTATTATGGATGTTACTTTCCATTCATTAGTTAAATCTATGGCTATTTTTGAAACAGAACCTATGAAGTTGTTTATTAATAGGCATAAGAAACAAGTAAGTATACCTTTGTGGGAAGATTGATATGAGTAAAATTGTAAGAATAGATACTTTACATAAAAAATATTTCATATGAAATTAAGATATACAGATGGATGTACTTGTACATCATTACAAGTCGATGGGAAGGAATTTAATTTAGAACTCTCATTAGACGAAAGACGAAATATCGCAAGAAAGATACTTGAAGTCACTAATTCACCAGAAGTGTTGTATCATGTATATTACCAATATCTGGTAGATAATACTGATTTCGGTGATACCAAATCATTTGATGATGTCTGTAAAATATATGATAAGATATATGAAAATTGTGATATTTTTACAGAGAAAAGTATTGAAACGCAGAAGGATGAAGCTCTGAAATATTTTGATACTATTAAAGATGATTGTGTGTATCAAGATATATTCTGTACATTCCTTGAATATGAAGGTACGGGTGGCTATTTATATACTTGTGGTTGTTGTGGTGATAGTGTTTATGAATATAAAATAGTGATATGAAAATGGTGAGAGTTAATCTCACCATTTTTTCATAAATAAAATATAATAATAATTTTGGTTATGATTAAAACATTTGATAAATTTATTAATGAAGGATTTACAAAAGACTCTTTACTCGTATTGGATATGGCGTTTAAGATGTTATCTATTAGAGGTAATTTGATGTGTTTTCTTGGTGATGAAAATAAGTTGATTAAATTTGTAGATGCGTTATTGAAAGAAAGAAAAGACAAGTTAGATGAAATTAAAGATGGTATTTATACTTGTGGTATAGATATGAGTAAATATGGTTTCAAAGAAATCGATAGTGATAAGTTATCAGAAATAAAATCAAGTCGTAAAAATAAGGCGGCTGTATTCATTAATACTGATAAGAAAGATGATGATAATGTTAAGGAAACAATATTAAAGGCTTCAATGAAACTTGATTTAAATCAATTTGAAATAGAATAAAAAAAATGAGATTGTTATAACAATCTCATTTTTTATCTAAATGTATTTGGGTCATGTAGTAAAATATAATTTTCAACATCTTCTTGTGCTTCAGGTGATAATAACCATGCTTTAGTAATTTCAGCATTTTCAGCCAATGCTTCTTTGTTAAGAATGACTTTAGCAACAGCATCTGACATATCAGGTTTTAATGCATTTTCAACAAATTTATCCCATAAATCATTTTTAATGATATATGTAACAAGTTCTTCTCCACTAATTGTTTTAGGAACATCCAAATCTTTTATATATTTGTGTGCTGCTTTAATTAAAACTTTAGGTCCTAAAGTTTTCATTCTATCTGGGTTGCTTTTTCTATCCTTGTTCATTTCCACAAGAACTGTATTCATAATTTTTACAATTCCATAAGCAGCACCCATAATCAACGTACCAGCAATAACACCTGCTGTGGCTAAAAAAGATTCGTTTACAGATTCTTTAGAATTAAATTCTTCAAATTTCTTAATCATATTTTTTTTTGTTATATTATATATATTATTTATGTATAAATAATTTATGAGTAAAATAATAAGGATTGATAGTTTACATTTCGGAAACAGAAAATCTTGTTCTGCTAATGGAAATGGTGTCAGGATTTGCGTATGGTTTTTAGGATGTGATATAAATTGTGATGGTTGTCACAATAAAGATTATTGGGATTTTGACAATCCAAACTTTGAGGATTTTTCTGACAAACATATTGAAATGATTATTGATGAAATGTCTGAATATTCAGATATATATTCGGGTATTTCAATTTTAGGTGGAGAACCATTTTCAAAACGTAATATCAAAGATGCAATAATTCTTTGTGAAAGATATAAATCAGAATTTCCAAATAAGGATATATGGATTTGGTCTGGCCATACAATAGAATGGTTGAAAGAACAGAAAGATGAATATGCTGATGATATAAACAAATTATTGGAGTTGTGTGATTATCTTGTGGATGGACCATATATGAAAGATAAAAGAAATATCAGTTTAAAATTTAGAGGAAGTGAAAATCAGAGAATAATAACTTTGGACAAAATTACATAAATATTTTATAATCAGAAATAATGAACGAGTGTAGTTCTCGTAGAGAAAAATTGAAGAAAGTACTAAAAAATAAATTTTAAGTAGAAAAGAGAGGGTTGTTTAATCCTCTCTTTTTTTCATAAATAAATATATAATTGATTTATAATATGAAATTTGAATTCAATTCAAGAACAGGAACAATGGAACCAAAAAAGAATGAACAGATTTATTTCGCTCGTGCGATGTCTGGAGGTTTAAGAATAGATGACAACAAAAACAATATTATTTATATTATAGAAAGAAATGGTGATTTAAAAATTGTTTCTGGAACAAGAATGAAACATATGAATATATATGATAACAGAGATGCCCACATTATCGCTGAAAGAGTGAAAAGAATGTTCGGTGTATCGCATCCATATGCTGATTATAAGAAATTTATGAGAGGATTTAGAACATCTGAATCACAAGTAAAGAAATTTGAAGATTTTGTAACAGAAGGAATGTGGGGATCCGCATTAAAGAGATCTAATACTGGAGAAGATAGAAGAGAAGATAAATTTAATCCTGATTTTGTTGATTTGGGCGAACACACATCTGTATATTGGACAACAGAGAATTTGGTTTTAGATGGAAATGATACATTTACTTGGGATGAAATCTATAATTTCAACAAAACTGGATGGAGATTACCCACGCGTAAAGAATTAAAAGAAGTAAATTGGAAAGAATCACGTGTTCGGTGGAAAGATGGTGAAAAAAATATAATGATTGGTGACAAAATACTTAAAATCAACGACCACACATATAAATATGTAGGACAGAGGATTGCTATATGGTCAAAAACAGAAGAAACAAGATTTAAAACAAGTGCATATTATTTATCTGTAACGGGTGTGGACTATAATATAGACACTACTAATAAACATAATCGTTTGTTTGTGTTTCTTGTAAAAGATAAAAAATAATACAGAATTATGATACTTAATTTTGATGATTTTTGCATAAATGAAAAACACAGTATAAAAAAAGTAAAAAAATTATTAAGGGGTGTTTTAAATTCAGCAGACAGAGATACTATGAGAAAAGAACTCCGTCATAATATTATTGTGTTTAAGTTTATAAAAAGAGATGGTTCATTAAGAAAGGCGAAAGGCACATTACATCCAAGCTATCTTCCTCCACTAAAAGGTGGTTCACCAAAACCAGAACATCAAATGGTATATTATGACTTGGATAAAAAACATTGGAGAAGTTTTCGTTCTTTTAAGTTTATCAAAATTATTGATATAATTCCAATTGATTCAAGTAAAACAAGTGATCCTACTAAACATAAACACTCAACATCAACAAGTACTCCAAAACACTCATCAAAAACTTTGAAAGATGATGAAGATGTAAAGACAACAAAATCAGAAGATATCAAAAAGTCTGAACACACAAAAGAATATAAGAAAGGTGATAAGATACCTGAAGAAGAATTGATAAGAAGAAGTGCTGATTTCAGAAAAGATAGTAGGAAAAACAAATATACACATAAAGCAAATGATGAATTTAAAAAGGAGAAAAATAAAGATATAACTGATGAAGAATCATCAAAATAATAAAATGAGATGTGAAACTCACATCTCATTTTTTATATAATAATGTAATTTGTTATATATATATAATATGAGTAAAAGGAAAACATTAACTGAATTCATAAATGAATCTAAACAGATACATGGGAATAAATATGATTACTCAAAAACACAGTATATAAATACCAACACTAAAGTATGTATAATATGTCCAATTCATGGGGAATTTTGGCAAGCACCAAGAAAACATTTAAATGGTCAAGGTTGTCCACTATGTGCAAATAATTTCAGAAAGACAACAAAAGAATTTATAGATGATGCTATTAAAATTCATGGAAACAGATATGATTATTCAAAAACACAATATATAAACGCACATACTAAAGTTTGTGTAATTTGTCCTAAACATGGGGAATTTTGGGTAGAACCTTATAATCATTTAAACGGGTCAAAGTGTCCAAGTTGTGTAGGGAAAAAGAAAATGGATAAAACAACTTTTGAATTAAAGGCAAGAAAAATACATGGAGATAAATATGATTATTCTAAAGTTAAATATGTTAATAACCATACTAAAGTCTGTATAGTTTGTCCTACGCATGGTGATTTTTGGCAAAAACCCAATTCTCATTTAAGTGGTAGAGGATGTGCCAAATGCAATCAGCGATATGTATATGGAAAGGATGAATTTATAAAAATGGCTCAAAAAAGACATAATGGTAAATATGACTATTCCAATATAGACTATAAAGGAACGGAAGTAAAAATATCTATTAAATGTCCTATTCATGGTTATTTTTTACAGACACCACATTCTCATTTACGAGGGTCAGGGTGTCCTATATGTGGTAAAGAAAAGTCTATATCCACAAAAAGATTGAATAATAAAAGTTTTATTAAAAAATCTAAAAATATACATGGTGATAAATATGATTATTCCAAAGTTAAATATGTTAATAACTATACACTAGTTCGTATCATTTGTCCTATTCATGGTGATTTTTTACAGACACCAAATTCACATTTGTGTGGTTCTGGTTGTCCTATTTGTAATAGTAGTAAATTAGAATTTGCAATTAGTAATAATTTTTCAAATTTTGAACGGGAGAAAAAATTCAAGTGGTTAATTTATAAAAAATATATGTCATTGGATTTTTATGATGAAAAATTAAAAATCGCGATAGAATGTCAAGGTGAACAACATTTTACAGATAAAAAAGATTATAAAATATATAGTGATTTTGATAATGTTGTTAAAAGAGATAAATTAAAATATCAACTTTGTAAAGAACATAATATCAAATTAATTTATTTCTTTCCTAAAAGATTTCTGAAGTATGATTTAGATTTTTATAAAGATAAAATATGTTTTCATACAATTGAAGATTTAAAATCATATATAGAAAAACAATAATTTTTTGTTATATTTAATATAGTTTTAAAATTAAAATAAAATTTAATTAGAGTTTATATGAGTAAAGTTATTGGTATTGACCTCGGAACGACAAATAGTTGTGTTGCAATTTTCGAGTCTGGAGAACCAGTTGTAATCACAAATTCCGAGGGTAAAAGAACGACCCCTTCAATTGTTGGGTTCACAAATGATGAAAAGAAAGTTGGTGACGCCGCAAAACGACAGGCGGTAACTAATCCAACTAAAACCATCCATTCCATTAAGAGATTTATGGGTGAAACATTTGATAATGTTGGTGAAGAAATTAAACATGTTCAGTATTCTGTTAAACCTAATTCATCAAATGTTCCTTGTGTGGATATTGATGGTAAATTGTATACTCCACAAGAAATTTCTGCACTAATTCTTCAGAAGATGAAGAAAACCGCAGAGGATTATCTTGGTGAAGAAGTAAAGGATGCAGTAATTACAGTCCCAGCATATTTTAATGATACACAACGTCAATCTACTAAAGATGCGGGAACTATTGCTGGTCTTAATGTGTTGAGAATTATTAATGAACCAACCGCCGCATCATTGTCATTTGGTATTAACAAATCTGACAAGAATATGAAGATTTGTGTTTTTGACTATGGTGGTGGAACACATGATGTTACAATTCTTGAATTTGGTGATGGTGTATTTGAAGTTCTTGCAACCGAAGGTGATACTCATCTTGGTGGTAATGATATTGACCAGTGTATAATTAATTGGATGATTGATGAATTCAAGAAAGACAATTCTAATTTTGATTTATCAAAGGATCCTATGGCAATGCAAAGATTAAAGGACGCGGCTGAGCGAGCTAAGATTGAATTGTCAAGTACTACAACTACAGACATCAATCTTCCATATATTACCGCAATTGATGGTGTTCCAGTACATTTTGTTAAGACACTTTCAAGATCGGTATTTGAAAAAATGATTGATAGTATTGTAAATAGAACTATTGAACCTTGTAAGTCTGCAATTAAGAAGGCTGGAATTACCGTTAATGATATTGATGAAGTTCTGCTTGTTGGTGGTTCTACTAGAATTCCGGCAATTCAACGTGCGGTTGAAAAGTTCTTTGGTAAGGCACCTAATAAATCTCTGAATCCTGATGAAGCGGTTGCAATGGGTGCAGCAATTCAAGGAGCAATTATTGCTGGTGATAATTCTATTGGTGATGTTGTTCTTCTTGATGTTATTCCTCTTTCACTTGGTATTGAGACTATTGGTGGTGTATGTACTAAATTGGTAGATGCAAACACAACAATTCCTACAAAGAAAACAGAAATATTCTCTACTGCAATGGATAACCAACCTTCTGTTGAGATTGTTGTACTTCAAGGTGAAAGACCTATGGCAAAGGATAATAAGATTTTAGGTCGTTTCCATCTTGATGGAATTATGCCAGCACCAAAGGGTGTTCCTCAAATTGAAGTTTCTTTCAATGTTGACGCGAATGGTATTCTTGATGTAAGTGCAATTGACAAGGCGACTGGTAAGGAGCAGAATATTAGAATTGAAGCAAATTCTGGTTTAACTGATGATGAAATTGAGAGAATGAAAAAAGAAGCTGAAGAAAATGCAGAGGCTGATAAGAAGGAATTTGAAAACATATCAACTTTAAATCTTGCGGATTCAACAATTTTCCAAACAGAAAAACAGATGTCTGAAATGGGAGATAAACTTACAGAAGAACAAAAGAATAAACTTGGTAATGATTTGGTTGCTCTCAAAGACGCACATGAAAGAAAGGATGTAGATGGATGTAAATTGTGTATGGAGACATTACAAAAGACTTGGCAAGAAATTGCTGTAACATTGTATGGTCAATCTAATCCTGATGGCCAACAAGCACCAAATAATCCTTTTAAAGATGCTTTCACACAACAATAACTATATAAACACTTTTAATTTAGTTAGGGGAGTCATATGATGACTCCCCAACTTATTTTACATAAATAAATTATATAATATTTTAATTATAATAGTTTTATGATAACACCAATTTTAGATAAATTAAGAACTCAAGGTGGTACATTATATACATTTAGTTCTGCAAGTAAAGATTTAACTAGAGTTTTCACAAGTAATGACTATTCATTTAAATTTAGTCATTTCGCATGTTTAAATTTACCTAATATTAAATGTAATCCTCCACAAGATTCAGATATGTTTGATTCTGATGGTTCTGATTCTGATACAACACCAGATTTTAAAGAACATATGAAAGGTATCTATTTGGATGCTTTGAATAATAATGATATAGATCTCGTAACATCAGATACTAGTGCGGAGGCGATGAACCAAGCTCTTGCGTTACATTTTCAGAACTATATTTTAAATTTTGAAACAGCAATTTTAAATGGGTGTGGGAATCCAGATGGTGAGTATAATAATGATTTATTAAAAACTCCAGCAGAAAGAATTTTCTTTAATTGGTTGCAAAAAGTAAAAGGTATTAAGTTTGATTATAATTACAGTGGTTCTACTGAATATTATGAACAAATAAAAAATAGAACAGTTCAATATGTGGGTGATATTGATGCACTTAATACTGTTGAAGTGAATGGTGATTCATTTAATGAAGTATATTTACATATTCCATCAACTCATGGTGCAACGCCACATATTATGTTCAAAACGGTACAAGATGATAATTATCACTTTGGTAATTATTCAATAAGTGATTTGACAGATACAATGATCAAAGAAGGTGAACAGAATATAATCATAGGTAAACATCTAGATAGTGTTCATCCATATTTTCATGAAACAGCAATGGGCAGTAAAACTAATTGTTATGCCGCAATTTATGATAATAACAATGATAATGCATATTTAGGAGATTTGGGTTATTGTATTGATTTTGATAATTATGATTATCAAAATCCTAATGAAAACTCAATATATGATTTTGAATTCAATTGTATTTTATTATATTATGATTTCACAGATTTAGTTCAAGAAAAGGTTGCCACTAATTTATATGGTGTTATCTTCTTGGAAGAGATTAAAGACCTTTTGGCTCCAGAAACTGGTGGTGATAATACGAACGAAATTTACGAAGTGGGTTATATACAAAGATATCCTAAATATAAAGAAACTTATGAAGGTAATGGTAATTCATTTGCTTTTAAAGTGGATTTAAAAATTGATACAATGCCTGATGCGAATGTGAGAGCGGAAACATATGTTTCTCCAAATACTGCGGAATCTATGGTTTTGTATCAACAAGCGATGGCAAAACTTGCAGAATGTGTTGATGTATTTTATGGTATTGAATCATCCATCGCATTAATAAGTTCAAGACTTGACGCAGTTGAAACATTAATCAGTTCAGTTGATAAATTTGATGTAATCAGTAGTAGAATAAGTGATTTAGAATATAAGTTTTCAGATTTAGACACTCTCGATGCTAAAGGTATAACTGATAGATTAAATGTTTTATATGAAAAAGTTAATGACTTAAATATTGAATCATGGTCAAATATTAATGCTGGTTATGGTATCACTTTAGAAAAGGGTAATAATTTGAAAATCAATTCAGCAATACCATCTTATTCAATAGTTCCAGTTTATGCCAATATAGGAAGTGTTGATTATACTGAAGAAGATTATATTGCTGAAACAGATAATGATTATGAAGTTGATTATAATCACAGATTGTGTTTATATCGTATAAATAACAATGAAAATAATAATTGTTATCTTCAATTAAAAGAAGGAAGTAACCTTGCAGTTGTTTATATTTCAACATTAACAAAATCTGATGATCACAGATGTGATAAAAACATTGTATTATATATTGACGATACACAGGTTAACTGGAAAAAGGGACAATCATTTAAAATATTCTTTGATATTGTGAATGGTAATGGTTCTCCATCTCAAATAGAATTTAAGGATGATGTAAGTCTCATTATTAGATTGGCAAATTACAATGAGATGTATTTACATAAAATTGAATTGAATGGTGTTACATTAAAAGACAAGAATATAATGGAAATTATTTGTTTAGACAATAATGTCATAAATGATGAAACACCAACAAATACTAAATTTATATATGAGATTAAGTAAATTATGGCTGAGATTATAAAATTAAAAAAAGGTGATGTAGCGTTAAGATTAAATCAATTTGATAATTTTAGATTATTTAATTTATATAACGATGGTGTAGATGATAGTCGTCCAATGGATTTAACTGGTGATGCTGAATATTTTTTAATATTTCAGTCTAATAAAAAGGAAATTAGAATACCTGAATTTAAAGACTATGATAAGAATAAGTTAAACATTGATAAATCTCAAGGACAACTCTTGTTTTTTATTGACAAGGGAAAGGCCAGAGAAATTTTGACATTTACTGAACATAAATTTTTTATTACAAGAATTTATGTGACACGAGATTATGTAGGTAGAGCAATCATCAAATCTCAGGAAGAATTGTTGTATAATGGTATTTGGGAAGAATCAACAGACACTGATACTGGTACATTAAGTGAAATTATTGAAAGTTCAACAGAAGATATTGAAAAATATCTTCAAACTATAGAAACATTAAATAATGAAATTGCAGATTTGCGTATAGTGAATACTAATTTAATGGGTCAAATAGTTGATTTAAATGAAACTATTAATAACTTAACTAATGAAGTAAATGAACTTTCCGCAAAAGTTTACAAATATGAAACTGGTAATGAATATACTGGTGAAATTGTTGATGCGTCAGCTACACTTGTAAATATCAACACAACAGAAAGAGAATTCCAAGACAAGTTAAGAAAACTTATGGATGCACTTAATGATTAATTTTTTTTTCAATTAATATTATTTTTTATTTTATTTTTTGTTATATTTAAAATGTGAGTTTAAAATACTAAATGACTGAATGGTCAAATAGTTTAATATAAGTTTTATAAAGTTAAAAAAGTTATGACAAATTTAGATGAATTATTCAGCTTTACAGCTGCGGATGCTCTTGCAGAAACAGAGAGCAAAAAGACGAATTTTTCTGGTAATAGTGAAATCTATAAGCCTAGTATTAAAGATGAAAAGTGTAAGGATGAAAAATATCGAGCACTTATCAGATTTATCCCATTTGTTTACGACAACAAGGTTCGTACGACAATTGAGCGTTGGGAATGTTTCTTGAGAGATGTAAATGGAGAAAATGGAATTTATGTTGTTTCCCCAAAAACCATCGGTAAGAGTTGTCCTATGCGAAATCTTTCTTACAAGTTGTACACAAGTGACAATGCCGTAGACAAAGAAAATTCAAAGAAGATTAATGTTTATCAACAGTGGTATGCTTTGATTGAAGTTGTAAAGGATGTTCAACACCCAGAATTTGAAGGTAAACATTTCATTTATCAATTCGGTAAGAAGATTTATGACAAGATTATCGAGGCACAAAAGGGTAGTGAGTTTAAGGATGCAATTAATCCATTTGACTTTTGGAATGCTCGTTGTTTTGAAATCAATCTTTCAAAGGGTTCACAGAAGATGAATGGTCGTGATGTTACCAATTATGACGCATGTGGTTTTGTTGAGAAGTCTACACCAATTCATTTTGGTGATGGTCAAACACTTGAACAGACAACTGAATCAAAGACTGCGTTTATGGAATGGTTGAATAATGATGCACCAAAGATTAACAATTTCCAATGGAAAGATTGGAGTGCAGAACTTACTGAAAAGGTAAATGCAAATCTCGCAACTTACACATCAACTTATTCTGCACCAGTTTCATCACAATCAACTGCACAAAACATTCTGAACGAAATCAATGAAACTGTGTCATCACCCACACCACAACCAAAGGTGGAAACTCCTGTGAAAGATGTAGAAGCATCAACTCCTGATAAGAATGATGCGGATATTGATTCGTGGATTGATGATAATTTAAGTTAAAAAGAATTATACATAATATATGGTGGTGTGTAACAACGCATCACCATAATTTTTAAATATATGACACGAAAGACATTTGTAGTTAGTGATATTTGGTTTAATCGACCAAATGTAGACCATAAAGAAATGGGTGTTGTAGAATATAATAATATGATTATCCGTAATTGGAATAAATCTATTTCTCGAACAGATGTTGTATATATTTTAGGTGGCATCGGTATTTCTGATTTGTATGGTCTTATTGTAAAGTTAAATGGTGAAATTCACATATTAAATAATTATTATACGGATGAAGATGTAAATAATATTAAAACTCTCAAGGAATTAATTTCAAAAAGTGTTGACAAAAAATTATCAAAAAAGATTATTTTTGAAGATTGTCAAATTAAAGTTCTTCCTGATTATGATTGTGTATTGAGTTATTTACCTTTGTCAGATTGGTATGGTAAAGATAATGGAACATATTGTTTTCATGGTTTAAACAAAATTTCAGATTTCAAATCTAATTTCATATCTTCAGTAATCTCTGAATGGGAGTTTGAACCAGTGGAAATAAATTCCATTAAAAATAATATCAACAAATTTTTTGAATTAATTAGTTGATTTTTGATAAAAGTTGTATAATTCAATTTTTTTTCTTATCTTTGCATTATAATTTAAAAGTTTATATAGTTATAAATTTGAATACAAAGTTTAATAGTTTAATGGATAGTAAAATGTACAAAATGATCGGTGACGCAGTTGCTAAAGCCGAAAAAGAAGGTGGTGATTTGACCACAAAAAACTTAAAGTATGTTTGGCATGTTGCTGAACAGATGGCGAAACAAACAGGTGCAGATGTAGATGACCTCTTTAAGGAAGGTGTTATTGAAATGCGTCGTTGTGAACAAAAGTATGATCCTGATAAAAATGACAATTTCACAAAGTCATGTGCACTCGCAATTCGTGGTGTGATGAAAAATTTTGTAAATCGTCAAAATCAGTTGGTTCATATTCCCGTAAATCACCAAAATGGATTCAAAGCTGGACAAAGGGCACAAGAAGATGTGAAGGTGACTTATGAAAGCATTGATGCGTCAGATTATGATAGATATGGTGCTTGTGATAATTATGCATTGTTTTCAGACAAATATGAAATTTTAATACAAGGATTATCAAAACTTGATGAGAGTGCACAAATCGCAATCAAGATGAAGTTACATTTGGACAAATATAGTGAAACTATTCCTAGTGAAAAAAATCCATCAAAACAAGTTTACAAGTATAAAAACAATATCCAAGCAATTAGTGAGGAACTTGAAGTGACACCAGGAATTGCAAAGAAAATTTATCAGGAAGCATTTGAGAAACTTTCTAGGTATTGTCAATCACAATATAATTCTCAATAATTGAGAGTTACACTAAAGGTGGAGATATCTCCACCTTTTTATATAACATAAATAATATATGGAAAATAATAAGATTATAAAGTACACGACAGCTTCATTATATGTTTTATTATATATAATTGTTGCAACTATCAGTTGTCTATGTAGTGTTGATTTTTTTAATATGACACATGGAGATATGGCATCTGTTATTTTATCCATATCTTTTGAAATCGGTTCAATGGGTTGTTTATTCGGTGCATTAACAACATTAAAAAATAAAAATAATAATTTAATCTGGATATTATTTATATTTTTAACTTTAATGCAAATGGCAAACAACACATTTTATTCATATTCACATATTGATAATTTTAGTGGTTGGGTTGAATTATTTGATTTGACGGAACTTGAAATCATTTCGCAAAAACGAATAATTGCAATTATTTCTGGTTGTGTATTGCCATTAGTATCATTATCATTTGTACATCTTTTAGTTGATTTATTTAAAAATGATACAAAAACAGATACAAAAACAAATGTATCTCAACCAAAAGAAATGAGTGATGATGATATGAAAAATGAGTTAAAGAAAATCATATCAGAGAAGAAAAAGAACAAAACATTAACTGGAACAATTATTGATGAAGATGAAGTTAATAATTTACCAGACGATAGTAATGAATTTGTTGGTGAAATTTTACAGGATGAACAAAAACACACATCACCTTTTACTGATATTAAAGAGTCAATGGTGGATGCATTAAATGGTTTAAATAATTATTGTAAAAACAAGAATATCCAAAAACAATAAATATGACAAAAGATAATAAAGATATAATAAGAGATAGTATTTCTGAATTGTTGGAAGAAAATGATATTAATCCACAAGAAGATATTGATTCACAGACATTAACATTTCAAAGAACACCATCTACTATAACAACAAATGAGTGTATATCATTGGAAAAATGCAAAAAGAAAGCGGAAACCGTAATGAACACATTATTAAAACTCTATTTGTCAGATGGGTTTATTTCAAAATCTGAATATGTTCAAGCAAAGGTAAATCTTGATTCAATGACTTTAGGTAAAATTATGAATCAGATGGAAGTTAGTGAACGAGCAATAAATGTCTTAATGGAAAATATAGAAATGGGAGATGTTAATCCTAAATTGTTTGATGCTGTTGGTAAT
Organism: uncultured Clostridia bacterium; assembly: GCA_945937975.1. Taxonomy (GTDB): domain Bacteria; phylum Bacillota; class Clostridia; order Christensenellales; family UBA1242; genus UBA5893. Next base: position 3,805 of record CAMEUD010000006.1, on the reverse strand, counting down.
TTACAAAGGACATTTATTGAACTCGTAAGGACACAGACAAATTACATAATGACCGCAGAAAATGAATATGAAAAATTAGCGTTGGATAAAGACATTGTTGCAACTACAGAGGTAACTACGGCTGCTGAAATATCCAGCGGATACAAATCCAACAACCAAAAAGATTTAATGCGAATGATTCGCACGGCAGTAGATGATAAAAAGTAATGGTAAGAACATATAATATAGGTACAGAGTGTTATGCTCTATTGATTTCACACACAGATCCAGAATTTCTGTTACCAGTGAAAATTGTTATTTTAGAGAAATACACTCTGAATAGCAAAGTTACATATAAAGTAAAGGTAAAAGAAATATTTGAATCAGATTTTGATTATTTAAAAAAACACTTATATGGTTTTAGAGTTGCATTTAGTTTAAAAAACACCAATCAAAATATCTTAATTAAAGTAGATAAACTCGAAACTATTAAAAGTATGTCTGATTTATTGACTTATTTAAACACCAAACCATTTTTTGTTGAAGATAACTATATAACATTAGATAAAAATGGATTAAAGGAATTGTATCATAAATTTCTTAAATATATGATAAATTTCCATTATAAGAAATTATATGATTTAATGAGTAGGAATTTTATTGCAAATACACCTATTTTTGAAAATCAAAAAGATATGTTCAAAAAAAGAATTGAAAAAATAGGATTTGGTGATATGTTTCAAAAATATAATTTGAATCTTAAATTATGAAAAAAATCAGTCAAATAAATGAAGGTATGTGGGGTTCCACATTAAAAAGATCGAATACTTGTGAATTAAGAAAAGAAGATATTTCTAAAATTCACAGTATGATGGATGCGTTATCTCTTACAGAAAGTGAATATACTATTAATGATGATAATACTATTGATGTATTTAAAAATAATTTTGTAATAACACGACATTGTTTCATAGATGGTGAGATACCATATAAATTTAGAAAAATTTATGGTAATTGTTTTATTAATCTATTTTCATTGAAGAGTCTTAAAAATATTCCAGATATTGTTGATGGTATTTTGAAATGTTATTATAAAAATAAAATACCATTTTCTTTATCAGAAATAAAAAATGTCTGTAAAGCCAAAGATTATATAACAATAGATATATATGATAGTACAGCACCATTTTAAAAAGAGAGATATATATCTCTCTTTTTTTATTAAATATATTATAATGAATATATATAAATGGAGAAAAAAGATGTATTGATTTTTCTTATTGAACACAGTAAACAATATTGCCGTGAAAAAACATTTTTAAAGAAATTTCCTGAATATTATAATAAATTATCACAATGGACATTTCCTATTGATTTCACATTTCAACAAAAACTTTATCATTATTTTCATAATGATATTAATTTAGATTTAGGGGTGTGTTCTATATGTGGTAAAAGATGTCATCTAATTTCCTTTACGAAAGGATATAGTAAACATTGTTCATATAATTGTAGTGCAAATGATATAAATTTAAAAGAACAAAAAAGAAATACTTGTAAACAAAAATATGGTGTTGATTATTATGTTCAATGTGATGAATTTAAAATGAAAACAAAAGAATCAATTTTTGATAAATATGGGGTTTTATTTTATAGTCAGACAGAAGATTGTCAACATAAAAGTAAAATGACTTGTCTTGCTAAATATGGTGTTGAAAATTACTCACAAACAGATGAATGTAAACAAATAGTAAAAGAAAAAATGTTAAATACAAAAAGAAAAAACAAATCATTTACAACATCAAAAATAGAAGAACAAATTTCTGTTTGGTTATCAAATAATTCCATCAATTATATAAGACAATACAAATCTGATTTATATCCTTTTGCATGTGATTTTTATTTAACTGATTATGATTTGTATATTGAGATTCAAGGAACATGGACACATGGTGGTCATCCATTTGATGAGAACAGCAAAGATGATAGAGATAAATTAGAATTATGGAAATCAAAAAACACCAATTATTATAAGAACGCAATTGATGTATGGACAATCAGGGATGTAAAAAAAAGAAATACAGCCAAAGAACACAATTTATTGTTTTTAGAAATATTTTCTACAAATTTTGATTATTGCACAAATCAAATACTTGAATACATATAATAGATGTCATAAATCTGACATTTTTCATAAATATTTATATATACATTAAAGTCTAAATGTCAAAGAATTATATAGAATCAAACATATTGGAATATAACAATATTAAGGATATTTATGGATTTAAATGTGATGTTGTTGGAGAAACATCAGAAACTTATTTTATAAAAGAATTCAGATACTCCACTGATAAAATTCTATGGAGTGACTATAAGGAGTTGAGTGAAGAAAATTTGGCTAAAGTTTTTGTTGACAATACTTTATATATTCAGTATCGTTTTACAAAAGTCGGTGATGGCGATTTAGATGTAAAGAGTATATCTTTAAATATTAATTTCACATCTTCAAATACACAGATTCCTGATTGTCATTGGATGACACTCAATTCACCTAAAATCCCAACTATCGTGTATAACAATAGTGCAATGGGGTTAAATTTGTTTAACCCTTATAATATAAATCCTGCATTGGGATTTTATAGTCAAATGTCCAGATTAGTAAGTAATATGTTCGGTTTTTGTGTATTATATTTTAAAACTGAAGCTAATGCAACTAGTAGAGATGTAGTTTTAAAAGAATACAGTATAGAAAAGGTTATTGATAAACAAAATGTGAAAATATTAGTACCAGACAACCAATTACCTACAAGAGAATTACAATTTAACACTATGATGATTGATTATCCGGTGCAATTTGAAATACATATTGTTAAAGCGGAGTTTCAATCTGTATTTGGTGCTGATGCACATCCGGATCCACATGATTATCTTTATTTTTCAAATTATATGAATAAAATGTATATGGTTGATTCTGTTGCGGATCCTGATGATTTTGGTTATTTATCAACATATTGGAGAATCAGTTTGGTACCATATCAAGAAATGACTTCAGTTAAATTTGAAGATGAAGACTTACAATTAGACACAGAATCATTGATATTCTCAAGTGAAAGTAAATTTGGTGATGATACTAATGATGAATTAATGGATATAAGAAAAGATAATCAATTAAATGATGTTGGTGATTTACAGCAATCACAAGATAGATTAAGAAGAACACTTGATCCTAATGTCAGAATCAACAATGAATTGATTTATAATAATTGGACAATTGTAAGTAAACAACATTATAATCTGTCAACAATGTTGGAAAATCACATTATCAAAAATATTACTGATAAAAATAATCTCATATCATGTGAATATACTTATTGTAATGGTTTTAATTATACAGATGAAAGAATGGTAACATTTTTATTTAGACCCCACAATAAATATACACCTAAAAAATTACAAATTGAAACAACAGAAAAAGTTTCAAATGGTGTGAGATTAAAAGTAAAATTCTGGGATAACAATATTCAAATAGGTAATTATGTACAATTATCAAAAGTAACAGATATTAGTGGTTTCAGAAAAATTATATCAGTTAACAGAAGTAGACGTACTCTGGTTGTTGATGCGGAATACACAAGATTTACAAAACAATTATTATGTGCATCAATAGAAGCAATCGAAATAAATGACTTGATTTCTGTTAAAGATGAAAAGGGTAACATTATATTTAAAATAATGCAATCACCATATAATATATATATTGAATTAAAAAATACATTATATAAATACACATTTGATAATTTTAAACAATTTGAAAATAAATGGT
>CAMEUD010000005.1 GCA_945937975.1 uncultured Clostridia bacterium | reverse complement strand
AGAAAAAACAAATGAATTATTAATTGGTTCTGTACCAGATAATTGGGAAGCAAATAGTATTCTATCAGATGACTGGGAACATTTGGATCCAATGGATAAACTTAAAACTGATGATTCTGATGTAGACTATGAAAGTAATTCATTGATTTATGAAAATGAAAAATCAATTTTAGAAAATTCAACAAAATTACAAGAACCAAATTATAATATTTTATCTGACAATGAAAAATACAAATATTTAATTGATTCAATATCTGCTAAAGTAATTCTTGAAAACACATCATTAGATGAATTGACATTTGGTGGTACTAACAATAATTTTAAATATTATAGTACTGCTACATTTGGTAGTATTACATATAGTGAATTTAATAAAATTGATTGGTCTATTACAATGTCTGAAAATCAAATAGATGAATCAGATGCAATGATGAATGCAGAAGGTGGATACTCTTATCCAATCCCAGAGGTTACTGACGATACTGATAGTTTTGTACAAACATCGAGAGTTGTTGCTGGATATTATGTATATTCAACTGAAACGAATAAATGGGTTAAAAAATATAGACCAGATAACTGGAGTTCAGATTATATATATGATATAGAGAATATGAGTGATACACAGATATACAATTTGTATATTTATCAATCTACACCATTTGATTATTTTGATGATATTCTACCTGATGAAATTGCAGAAAATTTAAATAAAGAACTTGATAATTTTGATCCATCAACTAAAGAAAATGATCCATCATTTTCAGAGGGTCTACCATTTATTGTTAAAATTTATTTTAACAATATTAAAAAACGATTTGCGATTACGAAAAGTGGTGAATTATCAACATATAACAAAATATTTGTAGAATTACCATTTTTAGGTTATTATGATGTTCAATTAACATTAACAGACAAATATAATAATATAAGTTCTCGTATATTTCCTAAACACATTAAAGTTGAACCATATCAAATAGATATTCGTGGTTTCTATTATGACGCAAGAAAATTACCAGAATATTTAAATTATGAATTTAATGAACCAGATGAACAAGGTAAATATTCATCAAAAGAAAATGAATACGAACGAACAATCATCAATACATTAAGAGATTTAACAGCTTGGGCTGTTCAAGAACATACTTATCAACATGGGTATGATGAAACAATGCCTAATTTTGATAAAGATGGTAATTATATGAATGTTGGTCCATATGCATTTGAAAATATGACTAAAGAATGGTATCTTGTAGATAATATCTCATGGGAATTAAGTAAACTAATACCTAATATTAAATATGCAAGATATATACATAGTGGTGTAGATGTTAAACCTCTTACTTGGATATTACTTGGATATGATAAAACTAAAATCGCTGGTAAATGTGAACCGATATGGACATTAACAAATAACACAACTGGTAAATCAGTTATACATAAAGGTAAATATCTAACTTGTTTATTAAAAGAAGACGGTTTTTATACAGTGACATTAGAATTAAAAGATTATAAAGGTAATTCATATTCAAAATCACAAAACCTTATTGTAGTAAATAAAACAGCAAATCATAAATTATATCATACACTTAAACAAGAATATGATAATGAACAAGAAGTATTAAAATACTATGAAAATTTATGGTATCAAGATGAACTAGTTACTCAATATTTCGGTTATTATGGTTATGGTGACATATATTAATAAAAAAAAAACATAAATAATTTATATAAATATATAAAAATATTATGGATACAGAAATGAATATAGTTCAACCAGTTGACACATCATTACCTGTTGATGATATGACTAATATTCCTGAACCAACAGGAATTGATCAGCCAGTACCTTTAGATGTAGTTGATGGTGTCCAAGATACATCGAACACAACAATTGGACAATTTTTTGGTACATTACAAGAAAGTATTACTATTGTATGGAGATTTCATCTTCAAACAAATAAACATTATTACCATGTGATTTTAAATGATTTTTATAATGATGCAATTGATTTAGTTGATGCAATCATTGAACATTATCAAGGTCAAAATGGTATTGTTGAAGATTATATAAATACAATTTTAGGTGAAAACAAATCAGAAATTGACTATTTAAAGGAATTAAGAAATTTCACTATTGATTCTAGACAGAAATTATTTAACACAGAATGGACTGAACTTTGGTCTGATGTTGATGATTTTATAGGTCTTATTGATTCAACATTATACAAACTTACATCTTTCACAGAAAATAAAATCAAAACATTTGAACAATTCTGTTTTGAAGATTATGAAGGTGGTATAGAAGGTGGTGCTGATGGTGTATTTGATAAAGTAACCAAAACTTTGAGTACTAATGTTACAAAAGATTCTGCAAAAACGAAATGTACTAATTGTGAATGTTGTGATGATGACGATGATGATGATGAAGAAGAATAAAAAAAGGTTGTTTTAAACAACCTTTTTTTTATGCATTCTTTGATGGTTCTATTATAACATTAATCTTATTTGCCTTCCAAGTAGTAGTTATGATTTTTTGGTCAATTTCATTTGAACTAAAATCAAATTGTAAACCAGATACACTTGTAAACAATAAATTATCAAAAGTTATTCGATACAATACTTTATTAAAAGTATCTAATATTTCCATACCTGGTGGTTTTGGTAAATATTTATCTTTTGTACAATAATAATACATAAACACTTCACATAATATGTGCCAAATTAAATAAGCTGAATCCAATTGAAATGTAATAGTTATATCCCTATTCCATAACATATCTGGAACAGCATCCGATCTTGAATATCTACCTTGTGGTGTTGCCCTATCTGTTTGTTCAATTAATTCTGAAGCATCTAATCCCATTTCAAATTCAATACTACTTATTGAATAATTTACGAAATCTAATACGGTGTCACACATATTACAAGGTATTCTGTTTAAAATAGGTCTATATTTATTTTCTATTTCTTCAGGTATAAACGGTACTGGAAATGTAAATCTAAAATTATTATTTTTACCACTTAAAAATCCCATTATAATTTAACTATATGTATTTTTATATTAAGTTCTTTTTAAACTTCTTATATTTATATTTATGAGTAAAATAAAAAATGGTGGGAAACCCACCATTTTAAATTTTAATTACTCACTAATTCTCAACCGAACTGTTTTCTTGATTGTATCAACACTATCAACAGGTAGAATCACTTCTTTACCAACTTCAAGTGTATCCATTTTTACGACCTTACTTGACAAGAAGAATGTAATACCATTAAACTTTTCAGAAATAATCACAACACCATTATTAAAGACATTCTTAACAACACCATTAAGATTATATTCCTTTTCATTATCAACTTCATTCTTGAGTTTATCCCAACCTTCTGATTTACTAACAGTTTGTGTAATGATAACTCTTTCACCATTAATATTATCAATATAGAATTGAATATCATCACCAACAACAAGTTCATCATTCTTGAATTTATTTTCAGTTTCCTCATTCATTTCAGAAACTGAAAGTAATGTTGGAACACATTCATCAATAAGAATGAATACACCAAAATGTTTAACAGAAGAAATCTTACCAGTGATAAGTGTATTCTTTTCTGTTTGTTCAAGGGTTCTAAGAACCTTTGGTTTAAGGGTGTTAAGATATTCCTTATGAGAAACAACGATACTTTCCTTGACAGTTGCTACTGGCATAACATACAAACTTTCACCAAGTAGACAATTATAATCATTCAAAGGAACAACATCAGATTCAGCACCAGGCATAAAACATTTCAAACCATTAATATCAACCATGAATCCATTAAATGTATTCAGATTATTAAAAACAACTTCCTTTACCATTGCCGCATAAGCAGTCGTTGGAGTTTGAATCTGTTTAATAAGTTCTTGTTTGATACGTTCAATTTGAGCCATTTTTGATGAAGCGTCAGCTACAATTTTACCATTTTTCTTTGTAACAACCACATCAATTTTTTTACCGATTTCTACTTGCTCATTCTTTGTGTTGATATCAACAGCAACAGAATGTTTACATGACAAATCAATAATAGCTTGTTTTCTCTTATCATCAAAAGATGATACAATACCTTCACGAATAGTTTTAAATGAACCACCCTCATAAGAAGCAATATTATTCATCATTTCTGATGTACAATACATATCATACTTCTTCAATGCTTCTGCAGTATAATCTTCATGTGACAACACCTTAACACCTTCCTTAATAGGTACTGTTATTGTTGTAAAATCAAGTGGGTCAGAATCATTATAAATTTTAAGATTTTGAGTTGTAATACCCATGTATATATTATATTTTATGAGTTCATATGAACTCTGGTTAGACATTTTTTATTTACACTTGTGGTGAAACTTCTTCCTTTGTTGTTACCACATCATCTTCAACAGGGAGATCATTCTCACTTCTTTCAAACTCTTCCTCAATTGTGTTAAGTTGAGAACCTGTATTACGAGTTTTTTCATGTGCCTTACTGATTTCTCTTGCAGCCTCTGTAATACCCTTACCACAATTAGCCCAACATTCCAAAAATTCCTTCGCCTCATAATATCCTTGACCTTCCATTCCTTCAAGAATGTTTTTATACAAAACAAGTACATTTGAAGATCTGAGAATAATCGTATTATCAAATTCTTGAGAATGAACCCAAGGTTTGTTTTCTTCCATGTTATTCACAAGTACCATAAGACCTGGAGCCGTTTGTGCAGTCCACTTTACATTCTTATATAAATAATTCATTAGTTGCTTAAACGCTTTCTTACCAGTCTTCTTTCCATCAGCATATTCAGTTCCAATCTCAATATGATATTCCCGTTCTTGGTCTCCACGGAGTTGGTTTTCAAACTGTTTTGTAAGTTCATCAAGAATAGGTTTCAATTCTGATTTAGTAAATGATAATTCTGAAACCTTATTTTCTGTTTCTTCAAGTTCCTTTTTTGCAGATGTCAGAATATCATTCTTAATTTTCCATTCATTTGAATCAACACCATTAATCTTTTCAATAGATTTCAAATCTCTCTCATGTACTTCAACAGCATGTCTCTTTCTTTCAATCTCACCACGCAATCCAGCAAGATTATTAATTCGTTCAATTGTAGCAGAAATTTGTTCTGCAGTAATTACTTTATTATCTTCCATTTTAAAAAAATTAAATACAAATTAAATATAACAAAAAATTATAAACTCTCAATTAATTGTTCTTTAGAATCAAACATTTCTTTAGGTGTAACATAAAGTTCTTTATCAAATAAAGAAGTATATACTTTATAACTAAAGTTTACTTCAATATTAAAATTCACTGGTGATTCAAATGTACAATAATTACACTCAAGAATTTTACATTCAACAGGTTTATTATTATACATCAACCATACAACATCACCAACATTATAAGCAAATTTAACACTCATCATATAAATTTTTTTTAAGTTTATCTTTTGATTCAAATAATTCATTTGCTGAATATTTTGTTTCATTATTCAATTCATACATAATATCTGTTTTATCATTATTATGTGTAATGTACACACCACGAACCAATCCGCTACAGATCCTATTACCTGACATAAACCAGACTTTATCACCTATTATATATTTAGTTTCTACTACCATATTAAAATAATTTATTATTATCTTTGATTTCTTTTTTATTTTTTTTCACAATAACGGTATCTTTATTTTCAAAAAAATAATGTTTAATTAATTTTAAAACTTCATCAATAGATTTTTTATCAACCTCATATGCTTCTTCTAATTCACGAATACCACATTCATTAATTTCCATATACTTATCAAGAACACAATCATCATAATTTTTTCTGATTGTTTCTTTCTTCTTTTTTTGGTCAACCTTAACTTTTAAAAATGCTGGTAAACCGGTATATCTCGAAGCCAATAATGCTACAATATTAGACGCACAAAGTGCATCAGAATCAATTTTATTAATTAACTCACACTGGATAGGATATTGGGCAGAAAACAATCTCTTTAATATAAAACTATACTTAATCTTATCTGATTTATCTACTGCACCAGAATTCCTATTACAATAATTATTTAAAACTTCAAATAACTCCATATTAATCTTTTATAAATGACATATCACCATCATCTTTAATATCTTTAATAATATTACTTTTTATTTTAATAGATGATTTATAATCTTTAAATCGTGATTTCGCAAAAATATTATCTTTAGTTATTTTAGATACTACAACTTGTTTCTTTTGTTTTTCTTCATTTATACTTGAAATCATACCAATCTGCACATCTTCAGGAATACTTTCGGGTGTTAATGATACCAATATAGTATTAGTTTTAATATTATCAATCAACATCGCTTTGGTGAAATCATCATCTTTAATTTTAGCCATATCATATATAATATTGCTTAAAATATTTAAAATATCTTTATTACTATAAATATGATAATCAAAATCACAATCCAATAATTGTTTAAATTTTTCATAAACTTTATTTACAGTCTTTTCACCTAATCCCTTTGAGCGTTTACCTGGAATTCTCTTATAATAAACGGGATATATATTATCAGATGTATCTCCACCTATAATTTTACAAAATCGTACATATTCTGGATTAATTTCCTCAATATCAACACTGTCAAAGAATTTTTCAAATGGATCATTTTCAATAGAAATTGTAAATATCTCTTCAAACAAATTCTCGTGTGATATAGTTCTATTACACAACCCTTTGATTATTTCATTAGACTCTTTACTGACATATAATTTATTATGTATAGGTGTATATTGAATAATATGCACATCATTTACACATTTAACCAATTGCGTCAAATCTTTATCAGTTGATAATATAATAGATGATTTACCATCTTGGAATAAACTCTCACTCCAAGCTGATACCAAATCATCACCTTCACTTCTATCAACTTGACTAATTTTAACACCAAGTAGATTTAATGTCTGTGTAAAATTGTCAATAACAGTAGTAAATCCATCTCTATCAATATTGTCCTGTAACTTTTTTCTGTTTCCTTTGTATTCTTGTTGTAATAGTAAATCTTTTCTCCATGAATGACTATCTTTTACAAATACAATATCATTCACTATCGGATTCATCATTTTCACAACTGAATAGAAATCCAACATCAATTTCTTCTCAAAAGTATCAACATCTTTTTGAGAAGTCAAAATTTTATTTTTATGTCCTTGTCTGAAAGCTGACCACAAACTTCTGAAAAAGAAATTATGACCATCTATTATTAATGTAAATCGTTTCATACACTAAATATAACAAAAATTATAACATATTATAATTCGTAACAACTTTAACAAGTGGTTTATGTTCATTCATTAAAGGTGGGAAATTTATCAAGCAATCAATTATTTTTAAATCATATAAATTATTGAAATAATCATTATTCACGAGCATATTAATATAACTAACATACTCATCATATTCAAATTCAATAACAAATGTCCGTTTTAAATATGAATTAGAAATTATATCATTAAAAATGAAACTTTTATTTAAAATATCAATTGTATCTTGATTTAATTGTTCACTTAAATTCAATTCAATTGAATCAATTTTATATATTTCTGTAGAAATACCTTTATTTTCTTTTTTCAAATAATTATTAATCATTATTTCATAAGTATCTCTAACTCCTTTATTATATGTAAATAACAAAGTTACATACTTTAATCTATCAAAACTTTGAATTAATGTAAAAACCAATTTAAGAAAACTTACATCAATTTTCTTTTCATTACAGAAATCAAAAGTAAACAAAAAGATACTCAACAAATCTGCACAAGGAATGTTTTTAAACATGTTTTTACCTTCAATAAAACTACTCAATGAATTATGTAAACTTATTTTTAAACAATTCAAACTTTCATCCTTGAGAGGGCATTTAATAGTAATACTACGAACTTGATGTATTTTTGATTCTGAATTGTCTAAAATCTTCTTATTTTCCATAAATAATATATTAATACTGTATAAAATATAACAAAAAATGGCAGGAATAAAAGATCTAAAACCAAATTGTTATGGAAGATTTAAACAGGGATATTATACTCCGACATATCCAAAAAAATACACAACAAATTCTAAACAGATTATATATAGATCTTCTTGGGAATTAAAATTATGTAAATGGTTTGATTTAACTCCTGAAGTTATAGAATGGGCATCAGAACCATTATCTATTAAATATTTTTATAATGTAGATAATAAAATACATACTTATTATCCTGATTTTTATTTTGCCTATAAAAAACCTGATGGGAAAATTATAAAATATATAGTTGAATGTAAACCATCAAACCAATTAATAAAACCAGAATTACCAAAAAGAAGAACACAAAACTCTATTAAAAATTATAATCATTTAATGGAATGTTATCTTAAAAATTCTTGTAAAAGAACATATGCCAGAAAATGGTGTAAAGAACATGGTTATAATTATGTTTATGTTACAGAAAAATCAAATCTTAATTTCTTATAATCTTAACTATTTATATAATATAACAGTTGTCACATTTTTTTAACCCATAAATATATAATAAAGAATATTTTATAATATATGCCTGATAATAAAGTTCTGAGCAATATTGCATCTAATATTGAATGTATTAAAAGACTTTTTGATGAAAAAACTAAAAGTATTGATGAGTCTTTAAAAAAACTTATTAGTGGTGAAGATGTAAAAAGTCTAACAGATACTGTACTTGAAAAAATAGATGAACAGACTAATAATATTAAAACATTAAATGAAAATCTCGCAAATACCATTAGTATCGTTAAAGCACAAAAAGAGTTAATGGATAGTAAAGACATATATGAAACCGAACTAAAACCTAGTATCGACAACATAAATGTTGCTTTAACTAATATACTTACATCATTAAATAATGAATTTGCAGAAGGTAAAGTGATTTTAAATACTATCGCTGAAATGTTGGGTGGTATATATTCAACCATATCAAAAGAAGCTGGAACAAAACTCCAGAAGATGGATATAAAAGATCCAAAACTTATGGAGAAGGTTTTATTTGATGGTGAAAAGAGTAAAGAAAAGATTAACAAATTATCATCATTAATAGATATGATGAGTAAATTGAAAAAACTTTCTTTTAAGGATTTATTGACCGCGAATTTAAAACTCAAAAAAATTGAGGATATATATGACAATACCCAAAAACTGATGAAGAAAATTGGTGATGATAAGGAAGTAGAAAAAATGTTCAAATTCATTGCCAATATGAAAGGTATGGTTATTGAACTTTCATTAATGCCTGTTTTAGCGGTGCCTGCATTATTTGGAGTAAGAGTTCTTGATTGGTTATTGTTCGGTAGTAAATTATCAGGTAAAGGTCTTATAAACATATTTACTAAACTTGCAGAGGTAGATGATGATGCCATAGAAAATGGTAATAAAAAAATCAAACAAATGGCATTGGGTACAGCGTTCGGTTGTTTAATTGCCTTGATGTTAGTTGGAATGTGGGAATTAAACGGATGGAAATCATTACTTGGTGCACTTGTGTTAAGTGCTTGTGTCTTGGTTTTGACACAAATCTTTGAATATGCATCTAAACATTCTGATGAAATTGAAAAGGGTGCTAAAACATTATCTTGGATGGCACTTGGTGTTACAGTATTGGGTTTATCTATCGGTATTTTATTCTGGGCTACAAAAAATATAAATTTAAAACAATTCATAGTAATTGCATTAACGATTGGTGGATTAATTGCATTAACATATCTTGCTGGGAAATTAGAGGAGAATATTATCAAAGGTGCATTTGTAATGTTGATAATGGGTGCTGCGTTAATTGTCCTCGGTATAGGTTTAATGATCACATACAATGCTGTTGAAGGTGTAGATTGGAAAGAATTTGGTATAATGCTACTATCAGTATTGTTATTAGGCGTAATATTTTCCATTGCTGGTCTCGCTATTGAATTGATTCTTCCCGGTGCCATTGCAATGGCTGCGATGGGTGCTGCAATGGTTTTATTGGGTTTTGGTTTAATGATAACATACAGTGCTGTTGAAGATGTAGATTGGAAAGAATTTGGTATAATGTTACTATCAATCCTGTTATTAGGGGTTATATTTTCTGCTGCTGGTCTTGCTATTGGATTGATTCTTCCAGGTGCTATTGCGATGGCTGCTATGGGTGCCGCACTGGTTTTAATAGGTCTTGGTTTAATGATCACATACAAGGCTGTTGAAGATGTAGAGTGGAAAGAATTTGGTATAATGTTACTATCAATCCTGTTATTAGGCGTAATATTCTCCGCAATCGGAATAGCATCTCCATTAATAATTATTGGATCTGCTGCGGTTATAACAATGGGGGCTTCATTAATACTATTCGGAATAGGATTAATGGTTGCATTAAATGCGACTAAAGAAACAACAATTGAAGATGTTGGTATAATGATGGCTTTAATTGGAGGACTTGCAACTGCATATGCTTTAGTTGGAGTATTATCATTACCTATAATTATTGGTTCGGTTGCGATTATAGCAATGGGTGTGTCATTAATTATTTTTGCACTTGGTCTTAAAAATATGGTTAAAGTTTCTAAAGATGTTACATTGAAAGATGTTGGTATAATGATGGCTTTAATTGGAGGATTGGCTATTGCATATAGTGGAGCTGGGTTAATGTTACCTACTGTTATGCTTGGTGTATTTACTATCGGTTTAATTGCGATTTCACTAGCTATACTCGCGATAGCAATTAAGGCATGGCAGGAAATTGATGACAATATGATTGATACAGTTGAAAAAGGTATAAAAACAATATTAAGGGTATTCGGTATTCAAGATTCAGAATCTCCAGATACTTCTGGTAAATTAAGTGATTTAGGTGGTAGTATAATTAATTTCATCAGTAGTATTTTCAATTTCGGTAAAGTATTTTTTGTGGTAGGTTCATTGATTTTGATTGCCTTTGCCTTATCTTTTATTGCTGATGCCATCGCCAGATGGAAAGATGTTGATACATCATCTATTGGTACAATCGAAACTACAATCAAGGAATTAAAACGAATTTTTGGTTTTGATGAAAGCGATGATGTAGGATTAAACAAAACACCTTTTGGTGTTTTGGGTAGTATGTTTGAATTCGGTGCAAATTTATTCAAGTCTGGCTCTAAACTTATGGAATTGGGTTTATTGTTAATGGCTGTAGGTATCATTGAAAAACTTATTGATGCAATAGGAAAAATGGATTCTACTGAAAAAATTAAACCACTTTTAACTGGCATTGATATGATAAGATCATATTTCATTGACACACAAAAGTTTGAAGGTATGGAAGATGGTGTTGAAATCTTTGGTGATGCAATTGATGACTTGTTGGATATAATTGATGATTTTTCAGATGCGAAAGAGGATTTGGAATCATTTGTTGAATTAACAGAAAAATTAATATCTGCTTTATCAGGAGATATGAATACATTCACGAATAACGCAAATAGTATGTCTGTTGCATTAACAGGTGTATTTAGAGCGTTTGAAGATATACCTTTAGGATATTCATTCTATATTGATGACACAATTAAATTATTTGATACAATCGCTAAAATGGGTAACACAGATGTCAGTAGAAGTATGGGTTATGTGGATAGGGTATTAGGAAAAGTCAATAGAGTTAAACTTAAAAATGTAAATGCGTTAACTGATTTGTTTAAGACTTGGAATGATATGAATGATTTTGATTTATTCTCTGGATTCCAAAACTCTGCTGATGAATTGACAGAATGTATCATACAATTAATGGATGCGATTAATGG
This sequence comes from uncultured Clostridia bacterium, assembly GCA_945937975.1. Lineage (GTDB taxonomy): Bacteria > Bacillota > Clostridia > Christensenellales > UBA1242 > UBA5893. The sequence continues at coordinate 13,298 of CAMEUD010000005.1, read as the reverse complement.
TAACACTTCTGCACTCAATACACAAGATAATACAGACCAATATGCACCAAGTCCATATGGTGGTGATGAAAATGATATATTCCAAACAGTTGATTCTTCACAAAATAGTGGTGAACCTACAGTAATCACTAATATAGAAGAATTGGCTGAAGCAATCGGTAAAAAAATCAGTAAATCAATGTCTGTTGATTGTCTTAATACTATTGACCTTAGAATCAATGGTAATGGTGGTGATGAATGGATTATTCGCAAAATTTAAGCAAATATTTTTTTGTTATATTTATATATATAATATATAATAATTAAAATGAGTAAACAAGAAGAATCTTATGAAGATCAAATTCAGAGAGAATTTAATCAATCACAAGAAGGACAAAATGAACCAGTAAAAAGTATTGGTCGCGTTAAACTCGAACGTAAGAGAGAATCTGATCCAAACATAGACAGAATTAATGATATGATTGGTTATCATGATGTACCTCTTGAATGTTTACCTAGTGGTGGTAGGTATTATCCTGAAAATACAAGAATTAGTATTCGTGCTGCTCGTGTTGGTGAGATTCGTGAATTTTCAACTATTGATGAAGACAATATGAAGGATGTTACTGATAAACTTACATATATTATATCACAATGTTGTAAAGTTTATTATGGAAATGTACTAGGAAATTATAAGGATATTATCACTGCAGATAGAATTGTATTGATTCTAAAGATTCGTGAACTTACATTTGTTGGTGGTTCTTCACTTATTAAAGTTCCAGTACCTAGTGGTGCATGTAAGACTGTTGGTTGTATTCCTCAACAATCTGTTGATTTCTGTTCAAACAATTTGAGCTTTGTTGAACCATCTCCAGAACTTGAAAAGTATTATGATATTGTTAACAGATGTTATAACATAACAACAAAGAGTTTTGGTGTAATTACATTATATCCACCTAATATTGGTGTAACTAGTGCAATTATGGATTGGATTGTAAAGGAACAGAAGGAAAAACATAAAGTAGATGCTTCTCTTGCAGAAATTTTACAATTTGTCATTAAAGATTGGAGAGGTCTTTCTGAAAAGGCGATTTTCTCAAAATTAACTGAATTGTCTGGTTGGAGCACTGAAAAGTTCACTTTGGTTTATCGTTTGATTGAAAAAGTGAATGTTGGTGTTGAATTTAATATTAAAACACAATGTCAGTCTTGTGGAGGGGATTTAGAGATTCCTATCACCTTTCCCGACGGATATAAATCTCTTTTTGTTCCGACAATTTCAGATATCGGAGACGAACTTCTATGATAATGTTGTTATTGCAATGGAAAAGTTATTTATGGATTGGAATACAATCATGAGTATGTGGTTTTATGATTTCCAAAATACACTTGAAACATTTAGTAACATATTGAAGGATAGAAAAGAACAAGAAGAAAAAGATGCGAAGGAAAAAGGATATGATAAGTCTAAGATGAATCCAAATTCATTGATGAAACAAGCTGGTAATTATATGCCTAAAAAAAGTAGTAGTATTCCTAAAATGCCTTCAATGCCTAAATTTTAAAAAAAAAGAGTGGAATAATTTCCACTCTTTTTTAATTTGTTCTGTGTCATTTATTTTTAGGATCATTAGGATAGTCCAATGATTTCACAATTGTACGAGAATTACTTTCTTCATTATTAGTAATATATGTTGTTGTGTTAATATTACCTAAATTTTGTGTTTTTTGTGTATTTTGAATTAAAAATTCAGGAACATCAGATTTATCAATAAATTGTATATTTTCTTTTGGAATTTCTATACTTGACACATGATTTTCTATTGCATTTAGTTGTAAATCTTGATTTACAGCCATATTTGTATTTAGATTTTGTTGTGAATTGTTTCCATATACATCAGAAGCGATATCAGAATTAATATTATTCAGATTTTTAATAATAGTATTGTTTTCTGTTGTAATATTTATTTTAGTTGGTTCTGATTGATATACATTTAAATTAGTGTTAGTATTGTTATTTGTTGTACCACTATTTTCCATAGATGTATCTTCGGTTGTAGTTTCTGATGAAATTGTTTCAGTTTTTTTCTTTCGATGGAAACCTAATTCATCAAGATTGAAATAATCCTTAATTTCTGAAGTATGGAAACCAGAAGATGCGGCAATTGATGATGCTATCAATGATGTGAACTGTTGAATATATGTATCTACAGTACCTAAATCTCTTGTTGTACCATTTTCAGTATATGAATTATTCTGATGATGATTAACATCAATATTATTTGTTTTAAAATACTGTTCTCTTGTTATTTTTTCACGTATATCATTAAGATTAACATCACCTAAACTTCTTCCATTATTGCCTCTTGAATACACATTAGTATCACCCATTTTCCTTCTATATTCAAGATTTGGATTTGCTAAATCTTGGTTTTGCAGTAATAGATTGTATTTAATAACAGACTCTATACCTTCTCCATCTCTGGCATTACCGATATCTACATATTCACCTTTTTCATTTACACCATAATTATATAAATTACCAGTATAATATAATAATCTTGTGAATTCATTATTTCTATTAGTTGGATCACCATTTAAATTCAATTGATATGCCCTATTGAAATATTCAAGATTATCATTGAATCTAACATTACCAATTTGACCATATCCAGTAGAATTTTCAAAATATAGATTTGTATCATCCATTAATCTATACTCTTCAATATTAGGATTATTTGGATTGAAATTTTTATTTAATACGTTATTTTGTTGTCCATATTCTATAATATCATTATCATTGATATTACCTATTCCATCATTTGGGTTATCATAATATACATTTGTATCATAAGCTAATCTTGAATTTTCCAAATTTTTATTTTTCTTATACACATCTTCTCTGTAATTTTTTTCAGCAGCATCATTAGCATTAATGTTTCCAGAGATCTTTTCACGATTTTGAAGTGTTGTCTGAATATTGTTTCTATTTAATCGTTTGAGTTCTGCATCTGTATCCACTTCACCTCTCGCATTCTTTATATGACTATGTTTTGTCTTGTTTTCTTCGAATTTATCTTTAACATAATCTTTGATATTGTTACTATTGTTAACATATTTACTAATATGGTCTTTATCTTTATTACTCAATTCATTAAGTGTAAGTTTTTTACCATTGACAGATATTTCAAAATTATTTAAATTTGTTTTTTCTTTATCATCATCATCATTTATATTATCAAGGTCATCAATGATTTGAACAGATTCTTCACCAGATGATAATATATTCTTCTTAAAGAACTCATGGAATGGTAAGAAATTAACAACACAATTACCATAACTGAAAGTAAACTGCGTCATTTTTTGTTCACCTAATTCCGCATTACTGATTGTTTCAAAAATATTACCCGTTTCTTCAGGAATAAATTCACAATCATAAAATTTAAATTCAACAACACTCACATAATTTTGTGCCAATTCCAAAATAAGATTACCTGTTGAATAGTTGCCTTTATAAATTGATGAATTTATACTTAAAGAATTTTTAAAATTTCTGATATCATGTACAAATACAGAACAATTGAATCTTCGTAAATTGACAGGTAATCTTTCTCGTCTATATGCTCTGTCATAAGCTGCATTAAAATATTTGTTAAACATTGAAGAAACTTTCAAATCAAGTGCCTCAAAACATTTAATTGTAATATAATCTTCACCTGAACCCAAATATGGATCGTTAACTTTGAAATATTTATTATATGCGGTATCTAACCCTTCTATCTCTTGAAGAATATAAGGACATTCCTGAATTATTTTTTTCATCTCTGCTTTAAACTCATTTAATTCAACAAATGTTTTTGGTGCCGTGTATGAAACCGTTTTATCAGAGAAATTTTCAGTTGTATAACCACTTTTTATACTGTTTTGAACTGCTTGATATGTTTTTTGATCTTTCAAACCTTCTTCATCATTTAATGTTTGTATTAGATTTTGAATTTGAGCCGGATTTACACTTTTTGCAAGTTGTTGTAAATACTTACCATTATCAGTTTCCTTTAATTTTTTAAGTTGTTTGTTCATATTTACTGCTTGACTATACTGGTTATAATAAATTTTGTCCTCGTATTCAACTTTTTCATCATTTGCATCTTCTAATTTTTTGCTCCACGCATTATATGTTTCATTTTCTTTATAACATACTACATTTCCATATGCTTGTGCATTAAAACTATAACTTGTTTGTCTATTATTTGTTTGATCTTCTGTAGTTTTCAGAGGAAATAACTCGTCAAATGGTTTTAATTTTGATGGACTATTACTATTATCACCATATTGTTTTAAAAATGTGTCTTGTTCTTTAGATATCCCGTTACTAGAATCTTCTGAATTGGCAACTTCATTAGGTTGTGCAGACACACCAATAATTCTACTGATATCATTTAACAAAGTGATAAAATCATTTTTATTTTTCTTGAACTTTGCCTCTGTCTGTTTGTCTTTCAAGGTATTATATATGTTAGATAATCTTATATATAATCCTTTTTTTATATTCTTGTTTATGAAGGTATCTTTATCCTTGTTATAATTTTGTTCTGCTTTTTGAATAGTTTTTGTTTTAACATCACCAATTTTTTCCAATCCACATTCATAAGCAAAAATATCCTCCATAACAGAATGCTTAGTAGAATTATATGGATCCTTATTTTTATATAATACATAATTCCCATTATTATTTAATCCAACATTATAGTCCTTTTTGTGATATGTTGTTGCAGCACCATTTTGATCACCAAAAAGTTTTTTATTGTCTTGTTCTAATTGTCTTTTTGCACTCTTATACTTATTATCAGATATGTCTATCTTGATATTCGTTGGGTTACCTTTATCATCTTTGTCTATTTTAAAAGAAGTAGTATATTGAATATTTCCGTTGTTGTCTTTTGACATTTGGATAAAATTCATTGGATCGACTTTCATTGTGTTCCCATTTCGTGCTTCACTACCATTATAAATATTAGTAGATAATGACGCTGATCTATCTGTAGATGATGTTGTTGAGTTATCAACCATTGCAAGATAATCCGCAGCACTATAACCCGCATTGTCATAAAACACAGAATAATTTAAACCAAACCCCGCACTATTTTGAGCTTTTTCTATACCGACATCATAACCTTCAACATTACTCAACAAACTTTGCATATTCCAATTTGATGGATTGGTTGTGGAACCATTCTGTGATTTTCCACTACAAAATAATGGAGAATGTTCATAATCGATATATAATGTAAACCCTGTGAATATAGGGTCATCTATACTTTCATTACCTGTGAAATTTTTTGTACTTTTTAAACTTTCACTTTGTTTATAGAAATATTTTTTCCTATTTTGCGAGTCATACATTAATGATGCCGCGATTGCTTCATTTTCAGTAGCCTTTGCTCTTTTTATTGTTTGATTTGACATAATTTATTATTTTAATTATTAAGACTGTGTATTATTGTTATTATTTGTTGTTAGTGCTTGATATCATCCCATAATAATTTTTGAATCATCACTAATATTGAAATGTTTTTTTACTAATTCTTTAACATCTTGATTACTATCTCCAATCACAACTTTTGTTCCCTCTTTAACATACCTTTCTTTTAACATTGTTATATGATTATCATGCATTCTAATACATCCACTCGAATCATGACCTCGTCTAATAGGTGCGGTGTACTTTTCTTTACCAGCTGTATATTCGGGGTCTTTTCCTGGTGTTGTGGGTGTTGGTAATGATCCAGTACTATCCGCTATAAATACATCATTAGTTGTACCAGATCCATGAATCAAAATACCATCACCACTTTCAAACCTAGTTCCATTCTTATTTGTACCAGATAGTCGTAAAGCCCATGGACCATAAACACCAGTAACTGTACCTCTAGAATCGTGGTATGTAAATGAATCCGTATTAGGACTTTTCTTTTCAATTTTAATAACTTTCGCATCTGTTGTAACGGGTGTTCTGTTGTCACCACTTTTTGTTCTTGGACCAGAACGACGGGATACACATATAGGGAAATGTGCAATCTCTTCAGCACCAGCTGATGTTTTCATAAACAGATATAATCTTAACTTATTAAGATCAGTGTCACTTTGAGTTATAATGATATGAATATCGTTTTTCTCCTTTTCACTATATGTTTTACTACTATCTTTCTCCCAAGCCGCATTTGTAGTAGAATTGGTATTATTCCCTCCATTGTTGTTTACAGAACCACTTTCATATATATATCCGTAATCTTCTTTAGGTATAAACAAGTTTTCTATTTTATTTTCTTCTTTATATAACTCTATACCTTTTTTGGCTGTATCATATTCTTTTTTATATGTAGGTTGATATTCAATTCTATTTAACATCAACTCTGTTTTAATATTGTTTTCAGTTGCATTATAAACAAATTTCATTTCTGTAACAACATACCAACCAGATAATGATCTATTATATTCACCTCTTGGGAAATTGTTATGAATTTTTTTATTGTTAGAGATTTCATATGTACCTTCATCTTTAAATTTCAATAGGTTATTATTAAATGCCTCATCACTTTTTGCAAATCTTCCAGCACCACTTCCATTTAAACTATTTTTTTTCCTTTTCTTCAGTGCTTCATTAGAAATAGGATGTTTATCAAATATATCAACCCATATTCTACTGAATTTTGTAATTGATGGATTGTAATTCTGTAATCTAACTTTAAGTCCACATTTTTTTAGACACTTCATTTGATAATCATTTTGAGATTTAGCAAAGAAATACATCTTATACATATTAGTCGTATCAATATCTCCATATTGTATAGATGATTCAAGTTTGGTTAAATCATTAATATCTTCTTTTGATTTACTTGCATAAACCGGAGAGTTTGTATGTATCAAATTGAGAGGTATATAAGAGTGTTGTGATACTTGTTCTGGTAAAGGTAATATATTATCTTCACTATCTCTTTTAAGATTGTCAATTGGTGAGATTACAAATTCACACGCACGACAACCCCAGTCACCCATATTATTATCAGACCAATACACATGACGTCGATAACCGTCAGTAATTGATGTAAATCCATTTGTAATTTCTGTATACTCTTCTATATAATTAGACCAACTGACAAAGAAATCATTATTAGATAAAAAGTAATATGTTAATTTTTGTTCACTATTTACCAAATTAGACAGTTTCGTATCCAATTTTTTTACATCATGTGGTAATATTTTATCTGGTTTTTCACCACTTTTTTTATTTCTGATGAGATTTGTTTGTTGAGTGTTTATATAAATCATTGCTGGTACATCTGTTTTCTTACCACCATGAGATAGTAAACTATGTACTTCTATAAAGTTTAATACATTATATTGGTCAACGAATGATGTAAAAAATGTATAAGGACTATACATTGCTGATTCAGTAATTTCTCGGATAAAATCAAACATTGAAATGTTTTCAGGATTTCTTCTACACATTTTATCATTTGTTTCTTTTGCGAAATTAGTTGCAAATCCCAAACCAAGCCATACTGAAAGGTTAAACAATTCAAGCATTGCAGATGTTTCAAGGTTACACCAACTATGTTTTTTATAACCATATGGAACATTGAGTGTACCCTTTACTCTATAACGCATATAGTCACCTTTATTTTGGTTACCTTTACCTAATTTCTGAACATCTGTAACAATAAAATCTTGCCGAATTGGTTTATAATAATTTTCATCACCATTACCACCGATAAAGATTTTGATAATTGCACCATCTTTTAAAGTGTTTGTTGATAATAAACTGTTTGATGTATCAACAAAGTCCACCATTACAGTTGGAATCATACCGGTATAATCAACATAAAAATTATTAATATCTTTTTGATTTATGAAACAATCATTTAAAGCGACAACTGGTATTCTGAACGCGAGTTTATCAGGGACTGCCTCATTATGTCTTCTGATGACATCAGTAATGACAAACTCTTCAACCGCCAGAGTTGGTTCTGACAGTTGAATTGTATTTATCTGTTGCCCAGTTAGTTCAATATAATTATTATTACTATCTGGGGGATCTAATTTAAATAATTTAGATAATATTTCTTCTCTTGACCATTTATCCATAATTAATTAACTCTAATTTTTTGTCCATTCACGTTAATAATATCACCTTTTTTAACACCTGGTTGTGCAACCCATATACGTTTATTTTCACCATTCATTACAACATTAACCAAACTACCCGTTGAACGATTATATCCCCAGATAGAATCTGTATCATAACCTTGTGGTACATCATCAGGAGTTGGATAAGCTTTCTTTACAAAAAACCATGCAAAACCTTCATAAGCAGTAACACTACCTTTAATTTTTTTGCGATTTAACATATTTACACCACCACGTTTTTTAAGTGATTTTTTAGATGCTTTTTTAATAATTTTTGATTTTATTCGTTTTCGGATTTTATTGATTAATCCACCACCAAACAATTTACTATGATTCAAATTTGGATGGAAATATTGCCAACCTAATATATCATCTTCAAACTGAAATTCCGCCTCTTTAATAGTTGTTGGGAAATTTCTGTTCTCCTTTTGTGTTGTATCCTTTTTTTCTTCTTTAGTTTTTTCAGGTTCTGGTTTAAATACGATACAACGATATGCGACAATATCATCTTCTTTATCATCCAATTCATCCATTAACCCTTCTATCATATTTATATTATCTTCATTTTCAGGATCTCGTAAATATGTGTCAATTATACCTTGACTAATAGACATATTACGGATATTATTCATAGGTTCTGTTTCAACAGAATCTTCTAAAGAGTTTAATAATTTAGACATCATCTCTTTATCTGGTGACGCACTTGTTAAATTTTCTAATACTTCTGTAATGATTTCATATTCACGAGTATCACTGTATAAAACAGGTTCAACGAGATTTGCCGCTTGTGCTTTGGCATTAGCAAATGAACTTGAAGCCATATCCATAATTTGATCAACGAGATTTAATAACCAACCTAGACCAACTAAATCCCAGATTTGATTAAATATATCATTAAGAGAATTTAAACCTTTAGCCATAATTTCTGCAATATAACCAATTCCTTGAATAATTTTAAGAACATCTCTTACAAAACCAACTATAAATTGTACAATAGCAGATATATCTATATATAAATTTCCTAAAAAATACATTATTGATGGTGCACCGGGACCAATCCATGGGGCACTAGATGTTTTACAAGATAAACCAACAAATGATTGTGTCAATTGTCTGCATTTTTCTTTAATATCTGCACACGCATCATTAATGTCAAAACATTTATTAGTAATCGCTTTAGCTCCAGCACCATCATATTGGAAAAATCTTTTACATTCAGAAATACAATTTTTATATTTACCAAATACATTATTCCATGCATTTGATAAGTTTTTACCAAATATATCAAATTCTATTTGTATTTTTTTCAATTGTTTTGTGACATCTTTTTTCAGATTGTTACATTTTTTGGCTTTATCAGCCTCCTTTTTTTGTTTACGAATTGTTTCCGCAATAGTTTTGAAATAGTTTACATATTGATTTTTTTGTTTTTGGATTGCTGTGCCATTGCTACTCGGTATCTTATTTTTAAGACTTTGTCTAATCTCATTTAATCTTTTCTGAATTTCTGGATGAAATTGTTGGACAAACTTTTGGTATTGTTCATCATCAATTTTCAAATTATACACAGTATCAATATCACCTGGTAGAACTGTTGTTTTTTGTTTTTTTTCATTCATCAATGAACCTTTAATACCCTTTAAAACTCTATTAACATCGAGATCTGGTAATTGATCTAACTGCAACGCACACAATGCTGACGCACCACCAACAACAACACATCCTTTAATAATTTTAAAAATATCAAAATTACTAATTAAATTATTTTTTTTATTTATAAAATTTTGTATATTTTGTTGTATTTTTTCATTATCATATCTTTCATCTGGGTCAAATGTGTTTTTGTCTTTAATGGTGACTGATGAAACAGTAATATCAGCCAATGCTGTTGCCAATTCAGTTACATTAGTTAATTGACCAAACGCCTCATCAACAATAGTTGATAGTTTATTACTAAGTTTTTGAATCTTTTTTAATTGTTTCTGAAGAAATTGATCCAGTTTTTCTTCTCGTTCATGAATATAATTAGTTAATTTATTTGTTTCTTTATTTAAAAATTTAGACGCATTATTTAAACCTTTCATCGCATCCTCTGTAAGTTCGTTTACAGATTCATGAATACCTTCTTCAAACATTTTTGCATCTTCAATTACATCTTGTGTAAATTCTGCATTTGACGATTCTAAATGAGTAAGAACTATCGCACTTGTGGCTAAATTATTAGTAGCAATAGCCATATTTCCAACAGAATTTAAACCAATAGTAATAGTTTCTTGTGCAACATCTTTAAGTCCATTAAATCCTTTTTGGGTACTTTCACCAAAAATTTTTACATCTTGTTCTAAATTATTTAACCAACCAGTAGTATTATCACTTATTATTTGTAGATTATTTGATATGTAATTAGTTGGAAAAAGAACATAAGTATTGATAATGGTTTGTAATTCCTTTGTGCTCCTTTGTATTTTATTAGATAAAAAAGCCAATTCTGTCGCAAAAGTCATAATAAAGTCTTGTGGTTTTGGTAATAATGAAACATATTGAGCACATTGTACTACAGCCGCCATCTTCCTAAGACCTTTTCTCATTGTAAAACTAATTGGACTTTCTTCCCTACCTTCAGAATTATCTGGTGAGTTCTTTTCTTCACCAGTATCTTCATTTTCATCAGATTTTTCATCATCATTTTTATTTTGAGATGTTGAATTTGAAGAACCTGTGTTAGAAGTATTTTCTAAATCTTTCGTGTCTTTTTTTGCAGCATCTTCAGTCTTTTGAGTAGAATTTGTATCTGAACCTTGATTTGTAATTTGCTGTTGGAGTGCAGCTGGATCTTCTGGTGTTGTTTGTTTTGCACCTTCACCAGATGGTTGTGGATCTGTTGCTTGTGTAGTCGCAGAACCATTAGTTATTTCTGCACGATATTTAGCCAAATTTTCATCATACATTTCACTAAACACATTCTCAATTTCTGGTAATGGTTTAATAGTAATATAAGATGTGTGGTTATTCTGTATGTCAGATGGTTTAATTAATGAATAAGTAAAACCAAAGTTATTTAAGATATTTGATAATTCAGCAAGAAAATTATTAATGTTTTTACCATCCTTCAATAATACATCTTCAATTCTAAATATATTATAAGTTAATAAATTATCTGCATGTACATTTGTATAGTATAACATCCCTGTTGATTCCATAATGATACCTACAAACTCCCATAAAGGTATAGATTGATCATTATATGAAATCTTTGTTGTAAAATTATAATACAAGTTTGGATCATGAGTCATACGATATATGACATTTGACTCATCTGCATTATCTTTGTACAACATGATTCTATCAACACCATTAATTGTACGAGTATACGCCTTTAACCAACCATTTGGTATTGTTTCTGTTGCAGGAATACCTTCTTGTCCATCAGAATGTTTATACCACTCCCTGGATTTAGAAATATAAATGTTACTTTGATTTGCAAGTTCTATTAAACTCACATACTCTTGATATCTAGTCGTATCAATTTTTATTATTAATGATTCAGATGTAAACAAAGGTCTTTCTTCATTATCTGATTGAGAAGGAACAGATGATTTAGAAAGTTTATATCTTTGATTTTTTTCATCATATTCAATATATGTATTGCCCCATTTAACTGAATTTCTTGATAATTCAAATTTTATCCAACCTTCAGTATCTTTTCTGATAGTTACTGCATAAGGCGGATTGCCATTTTTCTCATTATTAAAAGCTGGAAAATTACTATATGTCTTTAAATAGGTTTTTAAATCTTCTTTAAATTTATCTAATGCTAATAAATCAATTTTAATATTATTAATTGTAATTAATTTACCAGATAATACAATATTCCCATAAGTGACACTTTGGGTAGATAAAAAATCTTTAAGATTATCAACATCTGTTTCTGTTAACAATAATGGTTCTTCACCATTATTATCAGTAATTAATTTATCACCATCATATATATTCAATTTAGAAATATCGTTATAAAAATCAGTCTTATCCCACCAATAATCAGATTCTGTTGTAATAGTAACACTTAAATTATTAATTTGTTTATTGTTGGTAACGGTGATAACTATTGAACCATCATTATTAGATAATGATTCTATTGGATTAAAGTGATAAGTAATTGTATAATTAAATTCACCTTGCAATTTTTCTTTAAGTTTAGATTCAAAATCTGATTTAAATTTATCTGGATTTGATAAATCACCGATTATATATACTTCTTCAAAGGTTATTATATTATTATATATATACTTTGGTGTTACTGAATTATATGCGATTTCTACAATTGCAAATTCCCAAGATGAAATAAAGTCTTTCTCTAATGGATCATAACCAACAAAATTAATAGTAATGGGATTAAAATGTAATAAATTACCTTCAGTTATTATTGTTTGTAATGTAAATTCAATAGAGTTAGTGTTATTTGGTATTGAAAGGAATTGTATATTAATCCCCTCTTTATCACTATTTTTAAAAACACCATTGGCCGCGTCTGGAAAACAATCTTTTAAATCTGATGCCCATTCTGTACTATCATCACCATCCCAAGAGAATTTTATGGTTCCATTAATTTGATCATCTGTTTTTGATATATCAATTTTTTGGTTATATAAAATTTCTAATTGGTTAGACAATATTTTCTGTAACCATTCTGATATGGTTGCCTGTTCTTGACCAATTTTAACAATAGTATTGAAACCATATAAACTATTTTTATGTTTTTTAATTATACAACTATATTTTGCCATATTTTTAACTCCATTTATAATTTAATAATAATTCACTCATAGCGTTATCTACAATTAATGTGTTATGAGTATCATCAATAACATATTGACTTAATAATAAATTGTGTTTGTCTGTTTCACTTATTTTTTTCCATAATCTGAAATTAGTGAAATCAACATAACCAGACATTATGTCATAATAACATGTTTCTCCTAAATCAAATTGACCGAGGTCATTTGTTGCAAATCCTATATTTGTTATACAAGATCTTACATTTTCTTTAGATTCTGAATTTTTAAATTCATATAACCATATATTAGATAAACCATTTTTAAATCCTATAACAACACCATACCATTTATTTT